>MNDM01000085.1:0-10500 GCA_001914955.1 Nitrospirae bacterium 13_2_20CM_2_62_8
GATGATGACCTCAGCGCCATCCGCCCCTTGCTTCTTCGCGAGATCGAGCATGTCCGCAGCAAGCTGCTTTAGATCCTGTTCCACTTTATCCATCCAAGATTTATTTCTGACCACTATCCAAAGAAGGCGTGGCCAGGTTGATCCCGACTGCGCGCATTCGCTTGCGAAGATTTTTCCCTCTAGCCAGGTGGCTGATGAGGATTCCTATTGCGGCCGTCCACCGAGCACCTTCTTAGTGTGCGCGGTGCGGGAGCACGGGAATCCTCTCAGCCGCCTGGCTCCCCCCTTCATCCCTGCGTTCCTCCAACCGTGATCTCGTCCACTCGAATCGTGGGAAGCCCCACCCCCACCGGCACAGGCCCATTGCCGATGAGCGTGGCCCCCTTGACCGGCCGCGTGATGGCGCCGTCCTCGATCAGGTAGGCCTCGCTGGCCGAGAACACGAACTTGCCGTTGGTGATATCCACCTGTCCGCCCCCGAACGACACGGCATACAGCCCGCGTCGCACCGATCGAATGATCTCCTGGGGATCCGACTCCCCCGCCAGCATGAACGTGTTGGTCATTCGAGGCAGGGGTATGCTCTGGAAGCTCTCCCGCCGCCCGTTTCCGGTCAGAGGAATCCCCATCAGCCGGGCATTCAAACGGTCGGTGATATACCCTCTGAGGACCCCGCGCTCGATCAAGACCGTCCGACTGGTCGGCGTGCCTTCATCATCCATATTGAGAGAGCCGCGCCGGAACGGCAGCGTCCCGTCATCCACGATCGTACAGACCTCCGACGCGACCCGGCGCCCCATCAGGTTGGTGAACGCGGAGGTCCGGCGGCGGTTGAAATCCGCTTCCAACCCGTGCCCGATCGCTTCATGCAACAGGATCCCCGGCCAGCCGCCAGCCAGCACGACCGGCATCACCCCGGCCGGGGTTTCCACCGCGCTGAGGTTCAGGATCGCCTGCCTCGCCGCTTCCCTGGCGTAGCGGAGGAACCGATCCTGCTCCTGGTAAAACGCAAACCCGATCCGCCCGCCGCCGCCGTACGTGCCGATCTGCCGATTCCCTCCCTCTTCAGCGATGCAGGTCACCTGTAACCGGGAAAGCGGCTGCACGTCGCCGACCAGCAGGCCGTCGGACGTCGCCACCACCACCACCTTGTGCTCGGTGTTGAAGGAGGCCAGGACATTCTTGATCCGGGGATCATAGCGCCGCGCCTCGGCATCAATCCGATCGAGCAGCTCGACGCGGTCGCGCGTGGCGATCTCGGTCACGGAGGTCTCAGCGGGGTAGAGGTCTCGAGTCGGCCGGACCCGACGGGGAGCGGGGACCGACGTGTCGCCCTGAGGTGAGTTCGCGATATACCGGGCCGTGTCGGCCGCGATCTCGAGATCGCGCCGCGTGAGCTCATCGGAATACGCAAAGCCGGTTTTCTCTCCGGCCGTGGCTCGTACACCGACGCCCTGTGAGACGCTCTTGCCCGCGCGCTTGACGATGCCTTCCTCCATCGAGACCGATTCGGAGACCGAGGACTCAAAATAGAGGTCGGCATAGTCCACATCGCGGACTTTCACTTTCCCGAGGGTCCGCCGAACCTCCAACTCGCTCAGGCCGAATCGGGCGAGGTCCGTTGTCTGGTCCGTTGACATCTGTGACAAGTTCTCTGGAGTGTGTCGTGCAGTATAGCCGATCCTTTACATCCGAGCAACGGCGCGCGAAACCCACCGTAGCCTCGGCGAAGGCGGGTGGAATCGGGCCCTGCGTCGGGGAGATATCGTTTGACTTTTTATGCCTCGCTGATTAGACTAGCCTCGCCTACCCGCCCTTGAGCAGAAAGGATCGCCCAACATACTCATGGCAAAGGGCACCGCGACCAGTTTCGAACACCTCACAGAAACAGAATTGACCGCGCTGTTGGATCCCGATTTGATGCCCCGGCACATCGCCGTCATCATGGACGGGAACGGCCGCTGGGCGGAGTTGCGCGGCCTTCCCCGCATGGCCGGCCATACCGAGGGAATCAAGTCCGTCCGCGAGATCATCACCCTCTGCCGGGACCTCGGCATCGCCGCCCTTACCATTTACGCCTTCTCCCAGGAAAACTGGAAACGGCCGATTCCCGAGATCAATGCCCTCATGCTCCTGCTGGAGCACTATCTCCAGAGCGAAATGGATGCGCTGATCGAAAAGGGCGCTCGTTTCCGGGCCATCGGGCGAGTCAACTCGCTTCCGCCATCGGCGTTGAACTGGGTGCGGAAAGTGGAGCGGGAGACCGCGCACCTGGACAAATTGATGTTGACCGTCGCGCTCAGCTACGGCGGCCGATCCGAAATCGTGGACGCGGTCCGGCGTCTGGCGCAGGACTGCAAGGACGGGAAGGTGCAGCCGGACCAGATCGATGAGCCCCTGCTGGAGAGTTACCTGTCGACGCAGGGCCTTCCGGACCCCGACCTTCTGATCCGAACCAGCGGTGAGGCCCGGATCAGCAACTTTCTGCTCTGGCAGTTGGCCTATACCGAGATGTTCTTCACTCCTACCCTCTGGCCTGACTTTCGTCGACGCGAGGCCCTGATCGCCCTGCTGGAGTATCAACAACGGGAGCGTCGATTCGGGCAGGTTCCGGGGGCCGTCTATCCCCCGAGCGGGCTGTGACACTGCAAGCCGTTGAGAGTGGGAGAGACGACATTCCGACGACGAGAGGCCTGCCGGTGACGGGAAAACGCGTGGACTCTCAGCGGGTCTACGCGGCCCTGGTCTTTCTCCCGCTGTTTTATTTCCTGGTCCGGTATCTGCCGCCGATTGCGCTCTTTGCCCTCGTGGTCGCGGCGGCGTTGCTGGCCTTGGCGGAGTTCTACCGCTTCCACTTTCGCGACGCCTCAGCTTCGATCGCGATGGGGCTCGGACTGGGGTCGGCGGGGCTCCTGCTGGCGAGCCTGCAATGGCCGGGGCTGGCGCCGGAACGCGCGGTCTTTTTCGTCATCCTGGTCGCCCTGCTGACCTCCCGCTTGTTCTCTTCGCGAGGACTCAAACAGAGCCTCGTGGATTCCGCGGTCCTGGTGTTCGGCGTGCTGTACGTCGGGCTCACCCTGGGACACCTGCTGCTCACCAGAGCGTTGGACGGAGGCGAATACCTGATTTTGTTCCTGTTTCTGGTGACCTGGGCGGGTGACTCGGGAGCCTACTATGCCGGCGTGAGTCTGGGAAGCCGGCAGTTGGCTCCGGTGATCAGCCCGAACAAGACGGTCGAAGGCTTGATCGGGGGCTTCGCTCTCGCCTTGGTGGCGGCCTGGGCCGGCCGTATGTGGTTTCTGCCGTCGTTCAGCGTGCCTGATTGTGTGGCGACAGGGGTGCTGCTGACCGCGGCCGGGCTGTTGGGTGACCTCACTGAATCCGCGATGAAGCGAAGCGCGAGCGTAAAGGACTCCGGGATGCTGATTCCAGGACACGGCGGTATGCTCGACCGGCTGGACAGCCTGATGTTCACCGCCCCCGTCTTCTACTATTACGTGACGCTCGTGAAGGGGATGTAACGCCTTACGCCTAACGAAATTCCGGGAGACGCTGTGAAGAAAATCGTGATTCTGGGATCAACCGGCTCCATCGGAACCAACACGCTGGACATCGTCGCCAAGTTTCCCGAGCACTTCCAGGTGATCGGCCTGACCGCGGGAACCAACGATGAAAAGCTGGAGGAGCAGCTCCGCGTCTTCAAACCCGCCGCTGTGGCGCTTTCGGACAAACCCGCCGCGGCGAGGCTTCGAGACAGGTGCGGCGGCGCCTCCGTGAACATCCTGTCCGGTCCGGAAGGCGTCGCGCGCGTGGCGCAACTGCCGGAGGCTGATCTGGTCATTTCGGCCATCGTCGGCGGCGCCGGTCTGGTTCCGACCCTTTCGGCCATCCGAGCCGGCAAGCCCGTCGCGCTGGCCAACAAAGAGCCCATGGTCATGGCCGGGAAGCTGATGCAGGAGGAGGCGCGCAGACACGGGGTGCGGATTTTCCCGGTGGACAGCGAACACAGCGCGATCTTCCAAGCCATGGAAGGGCACCGCCGCCAGGACATCCTGCGCCTGATCCTCACCGCCTCCGGAGGACCGCTGTGGGAGCTCTCCCGCCAGCAGATGCAGCATGTGAAGCCCGAGCAGGCGCTGCGTCATCCCAACTGGAAGATGGGCGCGAAGATCACGATCGATTCCGCCACGCTCATGAACAAAGGGCTCGAGGTGGTCGAGGCCCGGTGGCTGTTCGACATCCCCCCCGCTCAGATCGAAGTCCTGATTCACCGCGAAAGCATCATCCACTCCTTGGTCGAATACTGCGACGGCTCGGTGATCGCTCAGCTCGGGCTGCCCGACATGCGGACGCCGATTTCCTACGCCATGAATTATCCGGAACGCATGCCGCTGGAGGTGCCGCCGCTCGATCTGGCCGGCATCGGGAAGCTCACCTTCTTCCGGCCGGACCACGAGCGGTTCCCCTGTCTCGGGTTGGGATACGAGGCGCTCCGGATCGGCGGGACGATGGCGGCGACCCTGAATGCGGCCAATGAGGTGGCGGTGGCTGCCTACTTGCAGGAGGGCATCGGCTTCCTGGACATCGCCGACGTGATCCGGACCACCATGGACGCGCACGCGCCCCGTGACGTGACCACGCTGGAAGACGCCCTGGAGGCCGATCGCTGGGCACGAGAAAAAGCGGGCATGCTGGTGCGCACGCTCGTGCGCTAACACGGCAGACAATTGTGAATTTTGAATTATCAATGTTGAATTGTAATTTGTACATTTAACATCTAACATCGAAAATGATGATGTTCGCATTCACATGGCCGCCGGACGCGATCTGGGTCGTGAGCCAGAAGGTGTTCTGGTTTGTCATCGTCCTGGGGGTCCTGATCTCCTTCCATGAGCTGGGCCACTTCCTCGCGGCCCGCTGGGTCGGGGTCAAGGTGTTGAAGTTCTCCCTGGGGTTCGGACCGAAGCTCGCCAGCCGCCAGGTGGGCGACACCGAATACCTGGTCTCGGCCGTCCCGCTCGGCGGGTACGTCAAGCTGTTCGGTGAGGATGAGGACGAGGTTCGCACGGCCGAAGACAAGCGGCGGTCCTTCACCCATCAACGCCTGCCGGGCAAGGTCTTCATCGTGGCGGCCGGTCCGGGTTTCAACTTCCTGCTGGCCTACCTTATATTTACAGGATGGCTCGCGACCGGCGCGCCGCTGTTTGTGCCGACATTCAAAGACCTCACCCCGGACGTGGAGGCGCTACGGCCCGGCTCGCCGGCCGAATTGGCCGGCATTCAGGTGGGCGACCGGATCATCCGGATCAATGAGAGGGATATTTCGACCCGGAGCGAGCTGCTCGACGCGATCGCAAAAAGCAACGGCCGGCAAGTGACCCTGGACGTGCGCCGTGGCGACCAGATCAAAACGGTCCTAGTCACCCCCGCGCAGATCACCCTCCAGGACGCCGGGAAAGATGTGACGGCGTATCACATCGGTATCGAAGAAACCGCGCCGGTGATCACCGCCGTGATGAGCGGCTCTCCCGCCATGGCGGCCGGCTTTCAGGACGGCGACCGGGTCGTCAGCATCGAGGGACAGGCGATCGCGACCTGGTCCCAGATGACCGGATTCGTGAAGGAGAGCCCCAACCGCCCGCTTCGGTTCGAGGTGAAGCGGGACGGGCGCCTCCTGACCCTGACCGTCACGCCGGCTGCGGAGAAAATCGTCGTGGACGGTAAACCCGTTGAAGTGGGCAAGATCGGGATCTCCGGGCCGGGGCGGTCGATTATCCGGTCATCCAATCCCCTCCTGGCCGCGTTCCACGGTCTGCAGGCCACCTGGGGATGGACGGAGCTGACGGCGGTCGGCATCTACAAGATGCTGACGGGCGAGATCTCCAGCAAGAATATCGGCGGACCGCTGACGATCGCCAGCATTTCGGGAGAGGCCGCGACCCAGGGCGCCTCCAGCCTGATCTTCCTCATCGCCATTCTGAGCATTAACCTCGGCGTGCTCAACCTGCTTCCGATCCCCATTCTGGACGGAGGGCACCTCCTGTTCTTTGCCATCGAAACGGTGTTACGCAAGCCGCTGGGCGACCGCCAGCGAGAGATCGCGCAGCAGGTCGGCCTGCTCCTGCTCGTCGGCATCATGGTGTTCGCCTTCTGGAATGATATCGAACGGCTGATCTCCCACTAGCTCAGAGCTGCTCGCCCCTCGACTCTGCTCGGGGCCCTGAGCCTGCCGAAGGGCTGTTCGCTACTTGCTCTAAGAAGCATGCGCACCTCCCAGCTGCTGATCCCCACGCTTCGAGAGGATCCCGGCGAAGCCGAGGTGGTCAGCCATCGCCTCATGCTGAGAGCCGGTTTGATCCGCAAGGTCGCGGCGGGAGTCTACGCCTACCTCCCGCTCGGGCTCCGCGTGATTAGAAAGGTCGAACGCATTATCAGAGAGGAGATGGACCGCGCTGGAGCCCAGGAACTGCTCATGCCGATCGCGTCTCCGGCCGAACTCTGGCGGGAAACCGGTCGTTGGGATTTTTACGGGAAGGAGTTGTTCCGGATCAAGGATCGTCATGAGCGCGACTTCTGTCTCGGTCCGACGCATGAGGAAGTGATCACGGACCTGATTCGTCGGGACGTCCGTTCCTATCGGCAGCTCCCGCTGAATTGTTATCAAATCCAGACCAAGTTCCGGGATGAAGTTCGTCCGCGCTTCGGCCTCATGCGGGGACGCGAGTTCATCATGAAGGACGCCTACAGCTTCGACAGGGACGAGGAAGGCGCCAAGCTCAGCTACCAGAAAATGTATGACGCCTATCAGCGCATTTTCACCCGCTGCGGCCTCACCTTTCGAGCCGTGGAGGCGGATACCGGCCTGATCGGCGGGTCCTCCTCTCATGAGTTCATGGTGCTGGCGGAGACCGGGGAAGAGACGATCGTCTACGACGAAGAAGGCACCTATGCCGCAAACGTCGAGCGTGCCGAAGCGCTCCCCCCGGCGGGGACTTCGACCGAAACGACCCGGCCGCTTCGGAAGGTGCCGACGCCCGGGGCCCGCACCGTCGAGGAGGTGGTGGCATTCTTGAAGACCACCCCCCAACGCCTCGTCAAGACGCTGCTGTACAAGACGCCTTCGGAGACCGTCGCCGTGTTGGTTCGCGGAGACCATGAGGTGAACGAGACCAAGGTCAAGAAGCTCTTGGGCCTGACTGATCTCAACCTGGCCGATGCAGAGACGGTGGCGGCCCTCACCGGCGCCCCGATCGGCTTCGCCGGTCCGATCGGTCTCCGTCACACGCGCATCATCGCGGACCATGCCGTGACGGGCTTGCGCAACGTCGTGGTGGGCGGGAACCAGGCCGACACCCACTACGTCGATGCGAACCTGGACCGTGACTTTTCAATTTCGCAGTTTGCCGACCTCCGGAATGCCCGGGCGGGCGACCCGTCCCCGCGCGGGGGCGGGCGGCTGCGGGCGACGCGCGGCATCGAAGTGGGCCATGTGTTCATGCTCGGCACCAAGTACAGCCAGGCGATGGGCGCCAAGTTTCTGGACCCCCAGGGGCAGGAGCGCCTCGCCGTCATGGGTTGCTACGGGATCGGGGTCGGGCGCACCGCCGCCGCCGCCATCGAGCAGCACCACGACGCCAAAGGGATCATCTGGCCGGCCCAGATCGCCCCGTTTCATATTCACCTGCTGTCGCTCAGCCAATCGGCCGAGGTGTCCAAGGCAGCCCGCGCCCTGTACGATTCGCTCATCGAAACAGGACTGGAAGTGCTGTGGGACGATCGCGATGAACGGGCCGGCGTCAAATTCAATGATGCGGACCTGATCGGCGCGCCGTATCAGGTCCTGATCGGCGACAAGGGGCTGGCCCAGGGGACCGTGGAGTTGAAAGAACGGAAGACCGGCGAGGTCAAGCGGCTCCCTCCCGGGCAGCTGCCTCAACACGCCAAGACACTGCTGCGCCAGGAGATTCGAGTGACCTGAGCCATGACCCTGTGCGGCCGGGCTCTCGCGGGCTCCCGTCTTTTCTGTTTCCGCTTGCCATAGATAAACATTCGGCTTACGCTTACAGGCTGCTGACGAGGACCGGAGGGGTTTGACCCGCGGCGGGAGCCAGATCGTCAGCGGGTAGAGGTCCACGACTCTTCTCGCCCAATCCTAGACGGAGCCGAAGCGATGTTCACGAAGGTCCTGCCGGAAAATGTGCAAGAACTCCAGCAGAAGGTCGCCTATGCCGAACAGGTCAAACTCATCACGAACAAGATCCATGCGGCCCAGGAACTGAACCACATTCTCGTCGACCTCCAGAAGGATATCCTCAGCCTGTTCGACGCTGAGCGCCTCACTCTCTACGCCTGCGACACCGAAAAGAAAGAGATTTTCGCTCGGATTCCACACAACGACACGATTGAAGAGATCAGGACACCGATTGGCGAGCAGAGTCTCGCCGGATTCACCGCGAAGTACCTCCGCCCGATCAACCTCGGCGACGCCTACAGCAAGACGGAACTGGCCGGCATCCATCCCTCCCTCGTGCACGACAGTTCATGGGACAGGAAGACCAGCTTCAAGACGAAGCAGGTCCTGACCTACCCCATCGTCGCCGAGAACAAATACCTCATGGGCGTCATCCAACTGCTCAACAAGAAGAGCGGCGCGCGCTTTACAAAGAAGGACGAGGACTCGGTCGCGGAAATCGCCAAAGGGTTGGGCATCGCGTTCTTCAACCTGCGCAAACTGGCCAAGAAGACCCCCACTAAATTCGATCACCTCGTGGCCAATAACCTGATCACCCAGGCCGAGCTGGAAACGGCCATCGCCGAGGCTCGCAAAGGATCCGCCGATCTCGAATCGCTCTTGATCGAGAAGTATAAAGTGCCGAAGGCCGAGCTGGGCAAGTCTCTCAGCCAGTTCTACAAGTGCCCTCATGTCGAGTATCACGAGCGGATGTTCCTCGACCCCGAATTGCTCAAGGCGCTGAACGTTGATTATCTGAAAAAGAACTACTGGACTCCGATCAAGCGGGACAAGACCGGCGTGGAGATCCTGATCGACGACCCCAACGACCTGGATAAGGTCCAGGATATCAAGCGAAGCTTCCCCGGCCAGACCATTCGCTTCGCCGTCTGCCTCCGACGCGACATCGTGCAGTTGTTGAGAATCGCGACCGGAGGAGGACAGGTGGACCAGACCGCTAAAGGGTCCGTGTCGGACATTCTCGGCGAACTGATCAGCGAATCGATGCTGGAGCAGCAAGATGAGGCCACGGTCGGCGGGGTCGACGAGAACGACAGCGCCATCGTCCGGCTGGCCAACCAGATCATCGCCGACGCTTATCGCATGGGCAGTTCCGACATCCATGTGGAGCCCTACGGCGAGAAGCGTGAGACGTTGGTACGGTTCCGCGTGGACGGAAGCTGCTTTGAATATATGAAGATTCCCCCCAGTTACCGCCGGGCGATCGTCTCACGTCTCAAGATCATGGCCAGCCTGGACATCGCCGAGCGCCGCAAACCCCAGGACGGCAAGATCAAGTTCAAGGTCGGCGAGCGGGAGATCGAACTCCGCGTGGCGACCGTGCCGACCTCGGGGGTGGCCAACGAGGATGTGGTCATGCGCATCCTGGCGAACAGCGAGGCGTTGCCTTTGGACAAAATGAGCTTTTCAGACCGGAACCTCCGCGAGCTAAGAAAAATCGCCGAGAAGCCGTACGGGATCATCCTGTGCGTCGGCCCGACGGGGTCCGGCAAGACCACCACCTTGCACTCCGTCCTAGGTCATATCAATAAGCCCGACCGCAAGATCTGGACCTGCGAGGACCCGGTCGAGATCACGCAATTCGGCCTGCGACAGGTGCAGGTGCACCCCAAGATCGGCTTTACGTTTGCCATCGCCATGCGCGCGTTCCTGCGGGCTGATCCGGACGTGATTATGGTGGGTGAGATGAGGGACAAGGAGACCGCCGATATCGGGATTGAGGCGTCCCTGACCGGACACCTGGTGCTCAGCACCCTCCACACCAACAGCTCGGTCGAGACGGTGACCCGTCTGCTGGACATGGGATGCGACCCCTTCAGCTTCGCAGACGCCATGCTGGGCGTTCTCGCCCAACGGCTGTGCAAACGGATTTGCTCGAACTGCAAAGAGGAATACCGCGGATCGAAGGAGGAGTACGAGGAGATGGTCGCCGGTTATGGAGCGGACTACTGGGAGAAGCTGGGGGTCAAGTATGACAGCAACTTCAAGCTCGTCCGCGGGAAGGGGTGCGAGCCTTGCGCCAAGACCGGGTTTAAAGGCCGGGTCGCCCTCCACGAGCTGCTGCTGGGCACGGATCGGATGAAACGGCTCATCCAGTCCAAAGCCAAGACCGAAGACCTGCTCAACTTAGGCCTCCAGGAGGGGATGGCCACCCTCGTGCAGGATGGGATCCAAAAAGTTCTCCGGGGCCAGACCACCTTCAAGCAGGAAAAAGCGGTCGCGATCAAGTAGACCCGCAAGGTCGAGGG
>MNDM01000085.1:10541-23863 GCA_001914955.1 Nitrospirae bacterium 13_2_20CM_2_62_8
TCTCGTATGCCGTCTTCTTCTGTCGACGGAGCACCCGATAAATAGGGATAGGGTGGCTCTTTCCCTTGACCCGGATCGGTTCCAGCGGCTCCACCTCTACCGCGTCTTTGACGTCGTCATAGGTCGCCTGCGTGATGAGGATCTCCCCCGCCTTCGCGCCCTCCTCCAGGCGACAGGCCAGGTTGACCGCGTCCCCGATCACGGTGTAGTCGAGGAAGTCCTTCGACCCCAGGTTGCCCACCGTCACCTCGCCGGTATTGATCCCCATCCCGACGCCGATGGTCCGCCGTCCGGCAGCCGTCCACTTCTGGTTGAGCCGAGCCACCGCCTCCTGCATCTCCAACGCCATCAGCACGGCGCGACGGGCGTGGTCAGGCTGCGGTTCCGGATTGCCGAAAAACGCCATGATCGCGTCCCCCATGAACTTGTCCAACGTCCCCTCGTGCTTGAACAGGATGTGGGTCATCTCGGTGAAATACTCGCTGAGCAGGTGCTGCACGTCCTGTGGCTCCATCTTCTCGGACATGCTGGTGAACCCGCGCACGTCGGAGAAGAACATCGTCAGGCGCTCCTTGCGCCCGCTGGGGTTGGCCAGGTCGGGGTTTTGGACCAGTTGCTCGACCACCCGAGCCGATACATACCGGCCGAACATGGACTGTACCTGGCGCCGCTTGTGCCCTTCAAGGTAGCGCTGGTAGGAGCTCCCGCCCAGATGCTGCGCCACGAGCATCGCGTACAGCGGCACGATGTCCAACCAGTAGCGGGACCACCAGAACAGCGCCGCCGCCACCGCCCCGATCCCCAGATACAGCCCAACGCGTATGACCGCGAGGAGGGCCGGACGCGTTCCGCTCCAGATCAGGAGCAAGCTGCCGGTCAGCCCCAGCGCCGCCAGTAGGGCTGGCACCAGTCCCCACTGATCCTTGCTCCGATGGACAAAGCTTCCATCCAGTATCGTTTGAATGGCGTTGGCATGGATCTCAAACCCGTCCATCCGGACCCCCCTCATCCGCTCCGCCTGGCCGGTCAGCGTGAGCACCAGTTTCTCCGTATGGGGGGTCTGATAGGAATCATGCAGCGAGGGGGCAGTGGAGCCGATGAGCACGATCCTCCCGCGAATCTCCCCGGGCGCAAGTTCGTCCTTCACCGCTCTCCAGAACGGGATACGGGGAAAGGTGGCGGGAGGGCCATAGAAGTTGATGCGCATCCGCCCTTCCGGGTAGGGGATGCGGAGGGATCCGATGCCGACCTCGGCGGGCTGCTCGAGGTCCAATTCGTTGTCGCCCTCGGGGTCCAGATAGAGCCGGGCCACCTCGAGGCTCATCGCCAGGACCGGTTCGGGGTCTGCGGACTCACCGGAATAATCCAAGCCGACCAGAGGGAAGCTCCGGAGAATTCCGTCTCGGTCCAACTCGATGTTGATCAGCGCCTCTCCCAACTCCCCCTGGCGCAGCACCGGGATGGGGGTCTTGTGACCTTTTTCCCCGATGTAGCGGGCCAGCACCACATTGCCGGCCTCCGCGATAGCTTGCCCGAACTCCTCGTCTTCAGCCGGATCTCTTGGAGTGGAGAAAATAATGTCAAAGACGATCAGCGCGGCGCCGGCGCGTACGAGCTGTTTTACCGCATCGGCGTACATGGCGCGCGGGACGTCGGGGGCCCGCACACCCAGGCTCGTCTCGCTCTCTTCGTCAACCCGGACGAGCAGGATCGGCGTGTCGAGCGGGTGACTCGGCAGGAGCGCGTACCGGAGATCGTAGGACCGGAGCTCCAGCCATTCGAATACCCCGAGCGCGTAAAGCCCCATCAGCAGGAGCGTGATCCCGATGCCGATGGCGACCCCGGTCCTCTGTTCTCGCATAGCCTGCCGCCGTTTCACGCCCCTCCGACCAGCGACGCCCCGGTCCGACCCTCGGGTGCGCAACGCGGGCTGCTCCCGCATGGGCCGGCATCACGTCGTGGACCGAGGCAGGGGGACTTCGCCGGCGGAACGAAGGAGGAGTGTCCGAGACCAGGAACCCACTTCGAGGATGCGGGCGGCTCCGCCGTGATCCCAAGGAAAGATAGCTACCGGCCGGCCCTCACGACAAGACTCCGGCAGGCATGGCAGCCACAAGCCGGTCGGAGAGCGGGCTGCGTCCCTCCATGCCTCCGATCAGCGGATCGGTGACGATGACCACCCTGGAACGCTTCAGCACCCCTCCGAGTTGGGCGTCTCCTCTGATCTTCTTGGCATCCTCGACACTAATAATGACGTTAGCCTTCAGGCGGCCGGAATTCTTCAGGCCCTTGATTTTCAGGGGCCGCCGGCCTTCTCGTGGAAGCGGTGCGCGTTGGACCGGCCGGATGATCGAGGCCTGCTCCCCGAACACCGACGAGAGCTTGACACCCTCGGGCAACGCACGATACTGGACTAAGCCGTGCTTCTCGGCCGCGGTTCGATCCGCCGTCCCCGGACCATACACCACCGCCCCTGTCTCATCCAGGACTTCCGGAAAGCAGGCCGGGTTGACCCCCATTCCACGGGCATCGATGACGATCCCGGTGTACCCCTGCTTCGTGTCCGCCTCCGGGGAGAGCGTATAGCTCTGCATGGCCTTCTCGTTCAGCAAGGCGGAGACCAGCGACTCGCTCCCCCACACCGGCATTTTGACGGTCACTTCTACGGTCCCGTCCGGGTGAGCGACCGTCTTGACGATCTGCGCTCCCTGGATGAACCCGCTGACCTGGGTCCTGATCACGTCGTTCTTCACCAGGTAGGCGTCCGTCACGGATTCACCATCCACGCGCACGCCTTTCACGATTTCAAGCAGGTTCCGGAGCGCCACCACGTAGCCGGCCCGCTCAGCCTTCAACCTGGCTCCAGGTCCACCGTCGGCAGGCGGCACTCCCACTCCTGTGGCCTTGATCCAACCGGTGGTCCAGTTGACCTGGCCGAGGCCGACGCGTTCGACCGCCTCTCCGGCCATGTGACTCTGAGCCAGCGCCACCCCGCTTTCTCCCGCCAGCAAGACTCCGGCCGCCAGCAGCCAGAGCATCCTCCGCGTCACCGGGAGTCGCGTGTCCCCGTGTGGTTCCTGCAAGTCACCTCCTCAACGGCCCGCCCGGCCCCGGTCCCTTCCTCTCTCACCTCACCTCATACGGCAAGGTTGCCTCGGTCCAGTCTTCGTCATCCAACTGAGCCAATCGCCTGATGATGTCCCGAATCATTCCGCCTTCCGTCCCCGAGTACGTGTGAAACACTCCCTCTCCCGTCTCCTCTTTGACCAATCGAATCGGTTTCCGGGTCGCAATCACTTTGATATATTCCGTCGCTTTCTTGGCGCCCATGGGCAGGACCACGCGCAGCTTGACGCCGAGGGACCGGAGCCCGTCACCGGGAAAAGTGAGATCCTGGTCGGCTGCGAGCAGCGATCCGGCATGAAACCGGTTTGGCAGCAGCAGCGTGACGCTCCCATCCTGAGTAACGCTGAACAGATGCACATACGCCGCCTGGCTCGAGCGTATCTTGATCGAGGCTTCTTCCCCGTTGCGGTAGATCTGCTTGTCGAGCGAGCCGTGCACCGTAAAGTCAGCCCGCCGCTCCACTCTGACCGGACGGACCTGGGCCTTGAGCTTGACATGGTAGGCCGCGCCCGGAGACCCCGGATGCTTCTCATCCCTGACCTCCCGAATGCCTTCTTCCACCCACTGCTCTTCTTCGATGACACCGCGAGCGACGGACAGGATCAGCTCATCGACGATCTGCGAATTGTGGACCACCGATTTCCCCCGCACGAAGACCCCCACCGCCTGCTCGATGGCGTTGCGGCGCGCCTCGTCGCGAGCCCGGACTCGCACTTCATTCAGCGACAGGTCGGACTGAAACGGCACCAGCCCTTCGGCGACCACCGTGACCGCCACGATCGGCTCGGTCACGGCCGTCGCCTGCCCCGGCGCGGCCAACCAGACCGCCCAGAAGAGGGCCGCCCACCATGTCCCACGCCGATTCATCACACCGGTTCCATCGGCCAAGGGGGCCACGCACCGCGCATCCGGAGGTTGGACAGCTCGGGATAATTTAAGCGGGGGTCAGAATAGAGAGAACCATCTGAAAAGTCAATGAACCCGATCAGGGTGGAGCCGCGAGGGAGGACGGTCCTGAATCCTGCAGCGTATCGAGCTCGTTCTGGAGTTGTTTGGCGTCCACCTGGCGGCCCTGCGAACGGGAGAGCGCCAGCGCGTGATTGAGCTCAGCCAGCGCCCGGGTCGTCTCTCCCAGCGCCCGATAGCTCCAGTACGCCCGCTTGGCGTAGGCCAACGCCACGTCCTTGTGGTTCTGCGCCTCGGCGATGCGGGCGAGGTTCGCCAGGTCTGCGGCGATGGAGTCGCGGTTCTCGACCGCCTTATCCAGCGCCAGCGCCGCCTCATACCGCCTCCGCGCCTCTTCCAGCCGGCCCGCCTCCTCCGCGATGAGCCCCAGGTTCACGAGATTGGCGGCCTGGCTGCGCGAATTACCGAGCGCCTGATTGATCGACAGGGCGGCCTGAAATGAGGCCTCGGCCTCGCGCACCTGGCCGGCGCGCTTCTGGATCAACCCCATATTGTTGAGCAGCACCGATTCGCGGTCACGGTCGGCTGCCTGCCGGACCAGTGAGAGGGCTTGCTCATACCGCGACTTCGCCTGATCCGTCCGGCCGGAGAGCTGCAACGCCGTGCCCAACTGCGCCAGCGTGTCCGCGAGCAGGTCGGGACGTCCGACTTGTTCCGCGAGGGGCAGGGCGCGCTGATGCAGCTCGGTCGCCTCGGCCGCATTCCCCTCGAGTGCCGCGACCGCTCCAAGACCATTCAAGGCCTGCGCCATCCCCGCGCGATCGTCCAGGCTCTCAGCCAGCTGTCTGGCGTCCTCGAACGCCGCCGTGGCCAGCTCGCGCTCACCCCGCTCGAGCAGTCGTTGTCCCTGGGCATGCAGCGCGCGGACTTTCATGGCCAGCGGGGGCACGGCCTCCGTCGGAGCCCCACTGGCACAGGCCGTGGCCAGCAGCACCACCGCCAGTCCCGCTCCCCCCACTTTCATGGTCCGCCTCACCGGCCGAGCTGGTCCCCTCGAAGACTTCGCAGGCCGCTCTCGGACCGGCTGGGAGTCTTTGGCTCCGCATTCTTCACGAAGGCGCTGACCGGGAACGTCTTTTTCGCTCCCCGGACGATCGTGTTCACGTCGTCCAGCGTCTCGTGTGCGCCTTGCACGATCGGGAGGAGATCCTTGCTGATGCCTTTCAGGGATTGCGTCGTGGACTTGACATTGTTTACGGCCTCCTGTGCGGCCTCCACGAGGCCGGGCAGCTTCCTCGTCGCCGCGCGCACATCGCCCGTGGCCCCATCGACCGTCGCGAGGGTCTTCCTGACGGAATCGGTCAGCTCCGGCAGCGCCGTCGTCGTTCGCTCGACCGATCCGACCGCACGTTGGATCGATGCCATCACCTCGGGCAGCGCTCGGGCCGACTGCTCGATCTCGGCCAGGACCTGGCCTGCGGTCTGGACCCTCGCGTGGACATCCTTGGTGATCTCGTCGACGTGCAGCATCGTCCGTTGGACCGATTCCAGCACCGGTTCGACCTCAGTCACCAGCTCGGCCAAGTCCCGCGGCTCGACCGTGTGAATCGTGGCGCCGTCATACAAGATCGTCTTGCTGCGGCTCCCCATGGCGATCTCGACCTGGGGTTGGCCCACAAACAGGCCGCTTGACGTCACGCTGGCCTCCGAATCCTCCCGCACCTTGTCCTGATACTTGCTGAGCAGGAGGAGCGTCACGTCGATCGTGCCATCCTCTGTAAATTCCACAGCGTCCACCTTCCCGATCGGGATACCCGAGACGAGCACGGCTGCTCCCGGCCCAAGACCATGCGAATGGTGCACCATCGCATGGAGACGGTATTTCTCCTCGAAGACATGCTCGGCCTCGGCCTTGAAGATTCCGGCGGCGAGCAGGCCGAGCAACGGCACGAGCACGAACATCCCGACAATCTGTGCGATCCGGCCTCCGGACAACTTGTGCGCATAGTGCATCTTCATGTGACACCTCGATCGGTTAGAGGGATTGCTCCGGAATTCCTGGTGCAGTCAGATACTGTTTCATGCCCGCGTCCGCCATTGCCAGGAGGTCCTGGTGGCGCGCGACCGCCTCAAGCCGTCCGCCCCGCATGAAGGCGACACGATCGGCGGTCTCCATCAGCGGGGAGAAGGCGCGCATCGTGGCCAGAATCGTCAGCGATCGAGTCCGCCGGCACTCGGCAAAGTGTTGTCCGAGTCGCTGAATCATCTCTGCGTCGAGCCCCTCGGTCGGGTCCTCGAGCAACAACAACTCCTGGTCCATAATGAGCGCCCGCACGATGGCTGTGCAGCGAGCTTCCCCCGCATTGAGCTGCGCCGGGAACCGATTCCGCAGCGGGGTCAACCCGAGGGTATCCAGCCGGGCCGTCACGAGTGACTGAATGGCGGACTCCGGCATGGCGCCGTGGTAGCGCAGCGGCAGCGCCACATTGTCAAAGACCGTCATGTTGCTGAGCAGGCCGGGCTGCTGCAAGACGATGCCGATGCGCAGCCGAAGTGCCACCAGCTCTTCCTCGCTGAGCTGGGACAGCTCCCGCCCGAGGACGCGCACCGTGCCCCGACTCGGAGAAATCAGTCCCGCACATAGCCTGAGGAGCAGGCCTCTTCCCGATCTATTTGGCCCGACAAGAGCCAGAAATTCAGCCACTTCGACGGACAAGCTTAACTGGACCTGGAGCTCCTGGTCCTCCCAATCAAGACACAGGTCCAATAGTTCAACCGCGAGGTTCATGACGCTTAGGATGCTACCCCTCTAAAGAGCTCAAAAGTGCTACGGGCACCGGTTTCGGGACGAACTCGAACCGGCTTCAGGATGCTCAAAAAGGCCAGCCAACAAGGCCGCAGGGAGCGGGGCGACTGAGACGTACGTTTTTCGGTACGTCGCAGGGAGACTGCGGGTACCCATTGCATGGCCTCGTGCAATGGGTGGTGAGAACGAAGTTGGGGGGCCTTTTTCAGCATCCTGTTTAGAAATACGCTGTGACTGTCACAAGAATATCAAGGATCAGACAGATCGTCACCGAGTTAATCATCGCCCGGGTCGTCTGTTGGGGCACCTCCGTGTACGAGGAACGGACCGAGAGGCCGTGATGGCAACAGATCGTCGCCACCGCCATGCCGAACAGGACGCTCTTGACCGCCGTGACCACCACATCCATCAGAGAGAGCGAGTGGGTGACCGCCTGCGCGAATACCTCGAACGGCACCGTCAGCTCGGCTTTGGCCACCACGAACCCCCCTAGCACCGCCACGGCGTCGAAATAGAGCGTCAGGCACACCATGGCGATCACCATGCCCACCAGCCTCGGCATGACGATGAGCCGCGTGACCCGCACCCCCATCAACTCCAGCGCAGCCACCTCCTGCCCGACGCGCATGTTCCCCAACTCGGTGGCGATCGCGGTGCCCGAGCGGCCCACGACGATGAAGGCCGTGAGCAGCGGCCCCAGTTCCCGGATGACCACCACCACGATAATGTTGCCGAGGAGCGCGCCCGCCCCCACTTTCGGAAGCTGAGTGCCGGCCTGGGTGATGATGATGAACCCCAGCATCAAGGCGATCGCGCTCACCACCGGCAGCGCGTCAAGGCCGGTAAAGAGGATCTGGCGGGTGATGACGCGTAACGCTTCCCCCCGTCCCTGCCGGCCGGGCGTCACGAGTTCCCGGAGCGACAGGTAGACGAGGCCCGTGAGATCGACCAGATAAGTGTACCCGTCGATCGTCCGTTGCCCGAGCCATGCCACGACCGCCACGAGTCATCTCCTCGCCGGGACTGCAGGCCGCCCCACCGCGTGAAGTTCTGGATGATGTTGAGAATTCTAGGAGAAAGCTGGGGCGATTGCAATGAACGGGGACCTCTCCGACGCGGCCCCGTTTGACACCGTGGAGGCGGTGTGTTAGCCTACAGCACCGTACGAGCCACGGTGACTATCCTACCTCTCGCGCTTCCGCTTCGGTGAGTGCATCGCCCGCGCGATCGGTTCTCTGGGAATCGCTGCTCCTACGGCCCAGGGCTTCCATGCACCGGGTATCGTGCAAGGAAGTGGGCTGACCTGGCTGTCACATTGGTGAGTGCGATTCCCGGACAGAACATCCTTCTGCCCACAGGAGCACCCCGAACCTGGTGGAGACCGTATCGGTCAGGGGCCCGATTGTGGGAGAACACGACAGAGAGGAGCCCCCATGGGCAGACTGAACGTGGACCCGATCGCCACGTTTTCCGATGGCTCGCAGTTGCTGGTCAGTACGCACTACTCCCGGGAAGGCTGTTTTACCTGCGGGCTGTATGTGGTCCTGTCAGGCGGCGAAGGCCAATGGGATCTCCGAGCGATCTCGGACCAGCACGAAGCCGCCACCTGTCTCGGGGCTCAGGAAATCGCGTACAGTCATGCGCAGCGTCTCTACCCAGGCACTGCGGTCGGGATGAAGAAACCTCCATATCTGGTCTGGCAGGGACCGGCGTCCAATACATGATCTCCCACGTGTGATCGGATCGGTCTTGTCGGGGTTGTAGGGGGATGGTCAGTCAGAAGGAGAACAGGATGAAAATCACAATGAGTTGGCCTGGCAACAGAAAAACACCGAAAGAGAAGCGCGTCGTACACAAGCCGAAGATTCGATGGCAGCAATTGGGACTCAAAGACCTCTCAGAGGAGCCGGCCTCCGTTTCCATGGACGAGATCAGGCGTCAAGTTGTGGTGGCGTCCGGCCGCGGGCTTGGACACGCGGTGCGGTCGCGCGCCGGCGAGCCAAGCGGGCCAGCCACGGGCGCACGCCCTCAAGGCAAAGCCAGCCCCACAAAACGTCATAGAGCAACTGGGTAAGGTTGATGGTCTCTCTCTCGTCGCCTCGGGCCGGGCGATGACGCTGAAACAGGAAGGCCCTTCACCGATGTTGTATTGTCCCGGGAACTCTGATTGGAAGGTGACTCACGCCGCCGTGTTTGCACCGTGCGCCCGTGTCGTCCTTTCGGCAGTGCGCTCTCGAGTTCAAGACAATGTCACAATCCAAAAGGAGGACCCCGATGGGTTCGAAACTTTATGTGGGTGGCTTGCCATACGCCGCTACAGAACCGCAGTTGAATGATTTGTTTGCCGCTCACGGCACCGTCGAATCGGTGCGCGTGGTCACGGACAAGTTCACGGGGCAATCACGAGGCTTCGGCTTCGTGGAAATGTCCACCCCCGAGGAGGCCAAGAAGGCCATCGAGGCGTTGAACGGCACCCAATTCGAGGGCCGGACGCTCACCGTGAATGAAGCGAGACCACAGGAGCCCCGCTCTGGCGGAGGCGGAGGCGGCGGAGGCGGGCGTGGTGGTGACCGTGGAGGCCGTGGCGGACGGTGGTAATCGATCCCACGGATCGGATCGATCCTTAACCACACGAGCGGCAGGGATGTCCATGCGTGACATCCCTGCCCGCTTCAGAACGGGCGGGAACGCGCCAACGAGGGTACCATCGGAAGACCAGGGAAAATGACCATCGCGAAACGCGATCGGGAGAAGGCGAAGCAACTGAAGCAACGGGAGAAGGAAGCCCGCCGCGTGCAGCGCAAGGCCGAGAAAGTCACTCGCCGTACTCCAACCGACGGGGAAGATCCAGACCTTGCCGGGCTGACATGGGGGCCACAAGCTCCGCTCTTCTAGTCCCTCAGCAGCCGAGCTTCTCTTCTTACTGTCTCCGATCTCACGACCACCGAGGCAGGGACTCCTCCGACAACAAGACGACACGCGCCCCGCCCGTGCATCCGGCCGAACGGAGCGCCCCTGACACACACGGCGCGGAGAATCCGCTCAGCCCCCTCGACGCTTTTCGAAGTACTCGTCGTACCGGTGGACGAAATCCTTCTGCGCGAGCGGAGCATGACAGGCCCGGCACTTCGAGAAATCCTCCATGAGCGGCTTCCCACCCGGCCCGGCGGCTGAATAGATCCACGCCCCATTTTTGAGGGGGTCCGGGATCCCCTGGCCCCAGCCCTCGCCCTTGGCCATGATGAATACTTTGGCGAGGTCCCCCTTCACCAATTTGCCGTCGGAGCTCATCTCCAGGCTGCCATCCGCCTTCTCCTTGGCCTTATAGAGCTCCATGACCATCATGGTACCGTTGGGAAACGCTTTGCCTGCCATGGTCCGCGCGCCCACCGGGTTGATATAGATGTCCCGCACCTGCTTGATCTGCTCCTTGTCGATGCCGGTCAGAAACTGCGGCCACGTTCGATACTCCGCGGCCAGTCGTACCTCCCCATCCTTCGGCGCGCCTCCCATCTGTGTCGTACCGGTGGCCATTCCCGTCGTCCCGTACGTGCTCTCGCAGCCACCCAGCGCCAATGCCGTCACCACCCCCAATCCGGCCAGTGCAACTCTGATCGTCCCGTTCCTGCCGTGCCGCATACGCACCCTCTCCTGTGTGAAGTGACACTCTGACTGCCTTATCAGTTACAGATACGAAGCATCCTCCGAAATGGAGTCATCCTCGGGGGCTTTTGCTTAGCCCTTTCCCAGACCGCTGTCAAGACCCACACGGCCGACTCAAGCCCGAGGCGGGGTTTCAGCAATTGTTCAGAGTCACTTGAAGAGCCCCTTGACGCCCTCGACGGCTTTGGACACGCCTTGACCAACCGCCTCTCCGGCAGCCAGGGCCCCCTTCTGCAGAGGCTTTGCCGCGCCGGCGACCGCCTGCCCAGTGGCCTTGTTCAGCGCTCCGAAGACGGCCGAGAGCGCCTCCGCCACAGTGGCCCCCCCGGAGTCCTTGCCAATATCCTTCAGATGAATGTCGGGGAGCGGCACCGAGAGACTTTGATTCCCCAACACGCCGGTGCCCATCCACACCGCCACGCGACCATTGGTCAGGTTCAATTCCTTGATCAAGATCTTTTTCTCAGCCGACCGAGCCGGTTGGGCCGGCACTCCACCGCGTTTCGGACTCGGACCCGAGGAGGAGAACGACTGCACGTTGTCCAGGATCGTGCCGAAGTTGCTTTTCGCGAGCATCCCTTCGTAGGTGACCTCCGGACCATCAATGGTGATTTCCTCGATCACCACCCGATCTGAAAGGACGGTCCCCCACTTGATCCGCACCCGCGCTGTTTCCACTTTGAGCGCGGTGGGCGCCTGGAATCCCTGAGGGTTTCCCACCGCCAGCCCTTCCAATTGGGCCCGGCCCGCGAGGAGGCCGATGTCCACATTCTTCAGCGTGACGGAGGTCCGGGTCACCGTGGGCCCGACCTGTTCAACACCGGTCTTGATGAGGGTGCCCAGCCACAGGTGAAGGACCACCGAACTCACCAGGGCCACGCCGATCAATGCAAGCAATCCTACTTTGACAAATGTGTTCATGATAGCCCTCCCTCACTCACCATGCGTGCCTGCCCCCCTTTCTTCCGACCACTCAACCCCCACCAGAACCCGAGCGAGACAGGTACGAGCAACGCCCCCAGACCAATCACCGGGGACCACATCACCAGAGTTGTCCATCCGATGAGGGGCACCAGCGCGACCCGCACGACTGCGCGGAGGGGGTCCGACCGGGCAATGACATCCGCCAGCGGAGGGCTCAGCGTGTAGTAGAGCGAGACCACGCCCCGCCCCGCCGGATTCGGGAGAAGGTAGCGATCCCGGAACTCTCGCAGGCGCATGACTTGGGGTGCGAGCGACGAGCCGAAGGCCGCCGTGGCGATAAAGCACCCGCCTCCATCCCCGCCACCACCCATGGGAGGCGTCGTATTGATGAGAACGGAAACGGTATCGGCGTTCACGTTGGCGACAGCGAGATCGCGTTTTCCGTCTCCATTGAGATCTCCGATCGCGACGGAGAAGGGCCCATCTCCAGTCGCCAAACACCGCCACAGAGCGGGGACCAGACCCCACGCCGAAGTCAGTCTTCGGCTCCAGGGTTCCGTCCCCCGCTCCCAGCAGCACAGAGACGGTGTCGGCATTTGCATCGGCAACGATGACGTCGAGCCGTCCATCCCCATTGACGTCGGCGATGGCGACGTCGCGCGCGCCGGCTCCGGTTGGGAAATCGTTCTTCTGCGCGAACGCGCCGTTCCCGGTCCCGAGAAGGACGGACACGGTATTATCGTTCACATTGGCCACGACGAGGTCCGGTATTCCGTCCCCGTTGAGATCGCCAGCGGCGACGAAGAACGGGGCGGCGCCGGTCGGAAAGCTGGTCGCGGTGGAAAAGCTCCCCGTCCCGGTTCCGAGGAGGACCGAGACGGTGTCCGCACCGGTGTTTGCCGCCACGAGGTCGAGATTCCCGTCTCTATTCAGGTCGGCAATAGCCAGACCGTGGGGCACGACCCCGGTCGCGAAATCGCTCTTTGGCGCAAAGCCCCCGGCCCCATTCCCGAGGAGGACAGAGACCTTGTTATCGCCGGTGTCGACGGTCACGAGGTCGGGGCTCCCGTCCCTGTTCACATCTCCGATGCCCACGGCAATCGGCAGCGCGCCGGTGGGGAAGTTCATGGCGGAGTCGAAGGATGCTGGGCTCTGCGCCGAAGCCGACTGCGCCGAGGCCAGGAGGAAGGCCAGGGTGAGAGGGATAAGCGTGTGCGACAGCCACATCACGGACTTTCGTATGTGGCTGCTCGTCGATGACCTGCCACGGGTTGGTCGTCCACTTCGCACGGAGAGGTTCCGTTCACTGCCTCGGTTTATCTAACGACTCACTGAATCCCTCATCGGCCAGAAGGCGGGACACCGGCCTCTGGGGCGTCAACCGACGCGGGACTCCGGCGGAGCCAGCGGGAGGGCCGGGCAAGAACCGACGCGAAAGGGGCCGAGCGTGGGGACGGTACCCGTAGCGGTTGAGCATGTCAAGTCGAAAGGGATCGGCAGCGGCCGCCGGCCGGGAAAAACAGGGCGGGCTATTTTTTCAAGGGAGCGGCGTCAACAAGCACGATACAGGAACACAGGTATCGTCGGCCAGCTGCGCGCGTCCCGCTCCGCAAAACGGTCCCTGGCAGCTTGTATCTTTCTCGTGAGAGCCGTTTCGGCCAAGTGACAAGGAACGGGAGCCTGTCGCGCGCTGGACCAGACTGTCTTCCGCTACAGCGTTCCTGATCCTAACAACCGGCGAGTCGCCTGTTTCTCGCCTCTCCCAATCGATCAGGGTGCAGCAGGTGCAGCGGGTGCAGGCTGGGCTTTGACTGTAAAGTCAGCCGAGGCCAGGACATCTCCCGCCTCGCTGACGACTTCCACTCTCCACTTTCCAGCCCATATCGCCTTGTTGCTC
>MNDM01000051.1 GCA_001914955.1 Nitrospirae bacterium 13_2_20CM_2_62_8
GCAGGCCTTGGCGGACAGCATCGAGTACAAACTCCTGCCGAGAGATCACTGACAGGAATTCCCTTGACACGCCGGATAACCTCACGTAATTTATGGCGAAATTCTGAGTTTGAACTCGCGGCGGACGAAGGCGTCCCGAGGGGACCGTCTGCGATAAAGCCCAGGGGGGAGGCATGAGAAAGGCAGATATCGCCAACGAGATCTACGAGAAAGTCGGGGTCTCCAAGAAAGAGGCATCCGATATTGTGGAGTTGGTCCTCAACCTGCTGAAGACGGTCCTGCAGAAAGGAGAGTCGGTCAAGATCGCCGGGTTCGGGAATTTCGTGGTTCGGAGCAAGGGGGCGAGAAAGGGAAGAAACCCCCGGACGGGCGAGGAGATCGGCATCACGCCGCGCCGGGTCGTCACCTTCCGCCCCAGCCAGGTCTTCAAGAAATTCGTGAACTAGCCCGGGTCATTTATGACGGGCGGTCATGAATAATCCGGGCTAAGACAGAAGGGCTGAGGAACGTTTCACCGAACGGGCGGGCCAACGAGGGTCGGTGATGGCGGCTGAGCCCAAGCTGGGCAGCAAGATCTTTTATAAAATCGGTGAAGTCAGTAAGATCGCAAAACTCCCGGCCTCTGTACTGCGCTTCTGGGAATCCGAATTCAGCTTCTTGAAGCCAAAGAAGAGTCGCGGGCGTCAGCGCCTCTACGTCCAACGGGACATCGAAATGGTGCTTGAGATCAAGCGCATGCTCTACGAAGAGGGACATACGCTCGCGGGAGTCAAGCGCTTCTGGTCCCGGCGAGGCTTGCATAAGAACCGCAAACTGCGCCCCCGGGAGCTGGTCAAGCGGATGAGGGGAGACCTGCAGTCCGTTCTGAGAATCATTGAGTCCTATGACCAGTGAAGCGTGAACCGTGAACCCTACGGTGTGAGGCGTGAACAACGAGCGCAGTGGAATGGTCCCCTGACGCCTCATGGAGCGAAAAGGATCGGGGCGTAGCGCAGCCTGGTAGCGCACTCGCTTGGGGTGCGAGTGGTCGGCCGTTCAAATCGGCTCGCCCCGACCATACTGGGGAAGGTCGAGGCTGAGGTCGAGGTTGAAGTAGTCGCCTGGTCTTGGCTCAACCTCAACCTTAGCCTTGACCTTCGTTTTGGAGCTGCCACGTGCAGCTTTTTTTATTCCTGGTTCATGCGTGAAGATTCTGGTGACCAACGACGACGGGGTCGCATCGCCCGGCCTGCACGCCTTGACCGCGGCGATGAAAGCGCTGGGCGACGTCTGGGTGGTGGCCCCGGACCGCGAGCGGAACGCGATCGGCCATGCCCTGACGCTGCACAAGCCGCTGCGCATCACGAACATAGGCAAGCAGGTGTTTTCGATCAACGGGACGCCGACCGACTGCGTCAACCTGGCCGTCAAGAAACTGTTGCGCGGGCGGCCCGCGCTGGTCGTGTCGGGGATCAACCGGGGCGTCAACCTCGGCGACGACGTGACGTACTCGGGCACGGTCTCGGCGGCCCTGGAGGGAACGATCCTGGGGGTGCCTTCCATTGCGGTCTCCCAGGAGGGGAAGCAGACGTTTCGGTTCGGGGTTGCGGCCACCTATGCGGTCCGCGTGGCCAGAGCGGTGCTTCGCTACGGCCTGCCGGAGGAGACGCTGCTCAACGTCAACGCGCCCGACCGGCCCCGAGCCTCGATCGCGGGGGCCAGGATCACCTCTCTGAGCCGGCGCCGGTTCGATGATCCGATCATCGAAAAGGTGGACCCTCACGGCCGCAAGTACTATTGGATCGCCGGCACCCGGGTCACGTGGAGTCGACGGAAGGATTCCGACTATGAGGCGCTGCGTCGCGGCATGGTGTCGATTACGCCCATTCACCTCGATGTCACCCACTACGCGGCGCTGGAACAGCTGCGCGGGTGGGAGACGCTCATCGAACGCGGGCGGAAAAAAACCAGACGAACGAAATAACCACCACAAACCATTCGCATGCTCAAGATCTACAATACCTTGACGGGCCGGAAGGAGACGTTCGAGCCGCTGGTGCCGAAGACCGTCCGCATGTATGTGTGCGGCGTCACGGTGTACGATGAGTGCCACCTCGGCCATGCCCGCAGCGCGCTGGTGTTCGAGACCGTTCGGAGGTATCTGCAGTACTGCAAATTCAAGGTCAGGTTCGTCAAAAATTTCACGGACGTGGATGACAAAATCATCAACCGTGCCAAGGAACTCGGAATTCCCTGGCAAGCCGTGACGGCCAAGTACATCAAAGCCTACTACCGCGACATGAAACGGCTCGGCATCCGAAAAGCGACCGTGGAGCCGAAGGCAACCACACACATGGCCGACATCATCGGATTGGTGCGAACATTGCTCCGCAAAGGCATTGCATACAGAGCGGATGGGGATGTGTACTTTCAAGTCGAGAAGTTTCCTGCGTACGGCGCGCTCTCGAAACGGAAGCTGAGTGACATGCAGGCCGGCGCCAGGGTCGAGGTGGATGAGCGTAAGCGGCACCCGATGGATTTCGCGCTCTGGAAAGCGGCCAAGTCAGGAGAGCCGGCCTGGAACAGCCCCTGGGGGCCGGGCCGGCCGGGCTGGCACGTCGAATGCTCGGCCATGTCCATGAAGCATCTCGGCAAGACGTTCGATATCCACGGCGGCGGCGCGGATCTGATCTTTCCCCATCACGAGAATGAAATCGCCCAGTCCTACGCAGCCACCGGCAAGGAGCTTGCCCGGTACTGGGTCCACAACGGCTTCGTGCAAATCAACCAGGAGAAGATGTCCAAGTCGCTGGGGAACTTCTTCACGGTTCGAGAAATCTTCGAGAAGTGGGGCTATCGGGAACCGGTCACGGGGGAAGTGTTGCGGTACTTTCTGCTGGCCACTCATTACCGGAGCCCGGTGGATTTTTCAGATCAGGGTTTGCAGGAGGCTAAGCGGGCGTTAGACGGCTTCTACGGGTTGTTTCAGCGCCTTAAGGAGTCATCCGGTGCCAAAGGCCCCGGCGATAGTCAACTGAAACAGTCGATCGAACGACTGAATGATGGCTTTCGCCAGGCGATGGACGACGACTTCAACACGGCCGCTGCCATTGCGCAATTCCAGGAGTTGAGAGTAGAGGTCAACCGCCTGTTAGTGACCGGATTGTCCAGAAAGGCGCGCGAAAAGGCTCGGGAGGCACTTCGGTCATTCGGTGCGGTGCTAGGACTTTTCCAGCTCCTGTGGCGGGATTGGGAGTTTAAGGACCTTTATCCGCCAACTGGTTGGTTGAACACAAACACGCAAATGCCCAGCCGGCCCGAGGAACAGCATCGGGCACACGGGCCCCATATATCCTCGGTGCCCACTCTGTCTGATAATGAGATCAAAGAAAAGATAGACGAACGAAACGAAGCCAGACGACGAAAGGATTTTAAGAGGGCTGATGAAATCAGAGCAGAACTCACGTCGTTCGGCATCACAGTCGAGGACAAACCCGATGGCACCACCCGCTGGAAGCGGTGAGCCGTCCGAGGTCATCTACGGCCTGCATGCCGTGCGGGAAGCCTTGCGCTCCGGCGCCCGGCCGCTGGTGCGATTGTTGGTAGTCCGGCAGGATCGTCAGTTCGCGGACCTGATCCGGCTGGCGCGGTCCGCGGGGATTCCGGTCCACCTCCAGCCTCGACCGGTGTTAGACCGGCTCGTGCCGGATGGCAGGCATCAAGGCGTCGTCGGCCTGGCGGCGTCGAAGCGGTACGCGGACCCGAAGGAGATCCTGGACTATGCGCGCGAGCGTGGCGAGCCGCCGTTCCTGGTAATTCTGGACGGGGTCGAGGACCCGCACAACCTCGGCGCGGTGCTCAGGACCGCTGAGGCGGCCGGGGTCCACGGTGTGTTCATCCCCGAGCGTCGCGCGGTTGGCTTGACGGCGAGCGTGGCGAAGGTGTCAGCCGGCGCCCTGGAGCACATCCGAGTCGCCCGGGTCCCGAATGTGTCTCGGCTGATCGAAGAGCTGCAGGCCGACAGGGTCTGGGTGTACGCGCTGGATGCGGACGCGAAAAAACTCTACTCGTCTCTGGACCTGCGCGGTCCACTGGCGCTGGTCTTGGGGGGAGAAGGGAAGGGAGTCCGGGCCGGCGTGCTCGACAAGTGCGATGAGCGGGTCCGGATTCCGATGCTCGGCCGGGTCTCGTCGCTGAACGTGTCGGCGGCGGCCGCGCTCGTGTTGTTTGAAGCGGTTCGTCAGCGAACCATCATGAATCATGCGGGCTAGGGGTTACCGGACTTCGATCATGCCGCCCTGGATCGAGGCCTTGAGCAGTTGAGCCGTGTTGGAGACCCGGACCTTCTTCATCATGTTGGCCCGATGCGCTTCGACGGTCTTCACGCTGATCTTGAGGCGCTGCGCGATCTCCTTGTTCTTGAGTCCTGCCCAGATGAGCTGGAGGATTTCGTGCTCCCGGTTGGTCAGGGCCTCAGGGCGCTTGCGCCGGGGTGGAGGGCCCGTCTCTCGTCTCTTCGCCCCGACCCGGATGATCGCCGGGGACCTCCGATTGCTCATCGATGACGTCTCCTCGTGCTGAGTCGAAACGTTGAGGAAGGCGAGCGGCAATAGATGCGAGCCCGGCGAAATATGTAGGCAATTGTATCAGGCCGAGGGGGCAAAGTAAACGGGAGCAGGCCTCCCTGGCTAATAGCGAATAGCAAATGGCTAATAGCGATGAACTCTGACCGATTGGCTCTTCGATGCGGACTCATTAGAAGCTAGTTGCTGCTCGCTATTGGCTGTTTGCTCCTTGCTTTTGAGATAGAATGTCTGCCATGTGGCCCTACGTCGTCGCCTTCGTGTGCGGGGCGGCCATCGGGAGTTTCCTGAACGTCTGCATCCACCGCCTGCCCAGACACGAATCGGTGGTGTGGCCGGGGTCGCACTGCCCCGCCTGCAATCACCCGATCGCGTTTTACGACAACATTCCGCTCCTGAGCTATCTGTGGCTGAAGGGGCGGTGCCGGGCCTGTCGCGTCCGGATCCCGCTCCGCTATCCGATCGTCGAGTCGGCCAACGGGACGGGCTATGCGCTGATCCTCTGGCAGTTCGGACCAGGGGCCCCGGCGTTGGTCTACGCGGTGCTGTTCTCCGCCCTGCTCGTGATCACTTACATTGACCTCTCGCACCAGATCATCCCTAACGTCATCACGCTGCCGGGAATCACGCTGGGGCTCCTCTGCGCGGCCACGATTCTGCCGGTCAAGCTGCTGGATTCGGTTCTGGGTGCCCTGTTGGGCTACGGTATTCCCTGGGGACTCGCCAATGCCTACCTCCTCCTTCGCGGCAGGCAAGGGATGGGACTGGGAGACGCGAAACTCCTGGCGATGATCGGCGCCTTCCTGGGGTGGAAGCCGATGCTGCTCACCGTCATGGTCGGATCCGCAGTGGGCTCGGTGGTGGGTCTCGTCCTGATTGCACTCAAACGGGTGCGGAGGGATCAGTACCTCCCATTCGGCCCGTTCCTGGCTCTCGGGGCGATCGTGTCCCTCTTCTTCCACCATGCGGTGTTGAGCTGGTATCTCGGATTGCTCGCGGCCGCACCCTAGCCGATCGTCCGTGGTCAAACAAAGGCTCTTCCAGAAGTAGTCTGGCTTATGTTGAGGCCGTCTCGACCGAGCTGAGGCTGGAAGGGTTGGGCGCGAAGGATCGTCGCCATTGCCATACTCATTATAGGGGTGGACTGGCTGATCCCCAACTGAGCATATCTTCTTGTCCCACAATCGAGTGGAAGGGTGCACGTGTTGGTCCAACTGCGGCCATCGAGCGAGGGCCTTTCGAGGCCGCGCGATCCGGGAGCAGAGCCCGAACTACACCGGCGGCCTGTATCCGAACGGATGATCGTCCGTATCTGAACGGCGACGAATCTCCCGCGTTTCCCTTGCCGATGCCCCGGCCCTAGTCGGGGTTTTCATTCGCTTCCAGATCCCGTTTTTCCTTCTGCTGGCAAGCCGATCCGCTTGAGCAGTCTCCTGTTTGTCTTGAGTCCCACCCGTCAGTCCCGTCCCGCCCCATTCGGGTTCGACGCTCCGGCACGGAATTTGGATTCACTTGCGTCCGCCGACTGAATCAAAGGAGGACCGCATGCAGGAACGTGGCGCGAGCTTGGTCGAGGTCGTCATGGTGTTAGGGCTGGTTGGCGTGACGCTGGCCTTCGCCGGGGAAAGCTTCGTGTCCGCGGCCATGAGGCAGCACGCCAAGGCGGTGACGACCGAACTCGCGGCGGAGCTTCGCGCCGCCCACGCGCTGGCGATCAAACGGCGGGAGCGGATCCGTGTCGTCTTTGAACCAGACACGAGCAAGATGCGGACCGAGCTGGCCGACGCGCCGCAGGCGCCGCTGCGACAGTATGACTATGGAGGGCGGGGCGTCATCGTCGAGGGGCTATCCGGCGGCTCCTCGGTCGTCTTCTATCCGAGCGGGCGCGCGGCGACCCCCACCACGATCACGCTCCGTAATTCTCGTCAGGAACGCTGGGAACTCACGGTGAGTATCATCGGACGGGTGTCGATCCCGTGAAAAAAGGAGAGTCAACCATGCGAACAGCAACGTCAGGCGAGGCCTCCGGCCAAGGTGACCATTGTAGGGAGGGAGGCTTCGGCCTGATCGAGGTCATGCTGGCCATGGTCATTCTGGCGTTTGCGATTCTGGGCGTGATGGGCATGTTCCAGTGGGCTGAGCACGGCCTGCGGCAGGGGGAGCGTGCCACGCGGGCGCTGGCGATGGCGGAGTCGAGATTGGAGGCCAAACGGACGACTCCCTGGAAGGCCCTGTTGACGGATGATCTGGACGCGGACGGCACCCCGGAGATCACGATGCGCGACGACGGCACACACCCGGATGCGGTCGCCGGAGACGGGATTTACAGCGCCGGGGTTGAGATGGACGGGATCCGACTGGTCTGGACCGTGCAGCCCGATCGGGTGGGCTCGCTCCGAAGCGCGGGGTCGGTCGTGATCCAGGCGCGGGCCAGCTATCCGGCGGGCCGTGGTCAGAGGCGAGAGATTCGTGTCGGAACCTTGCGCGCAAACCCGGCGTATGTCGGTGTGCGATGAAGGGAGAGGCCATGGGCTGGCGGCTGCAAGACTGTGCCGGTATCTGTCTGGCGGAAGCCATGATCGCGATGGCCGCGGGGGTGGTCGTGCTCTCGGCCACGATCCAGACGCTGAATCATTTCCAGCAGAAGCTGTGGGCCCAGCACGACGCGATCGCCCATCATCAAGACCTGCGTGTCGGGATGGGAGTGATGGAAGCCGAGTTGCGGGTGTCCGGGCCGGCCTCACCGGCGATCGGCACTGGCCTGCTCAGGGCGGAACCCCAAGAGGTCGAGTTTCTGGCGAACCTGGCAGGATTGGTCACGACGTTGTCGTCATCGGTGTCATCGAGCCAGGACAATCTGCCGGTGGGCGACGGGTCCGACTGGCCGACAGGGAAGCAACTGCTGGTCTGCACGGAAGACCGGTGTGCGGAAGGCCGCTTGGCTCGCGATGGCCGGCCGCATAGGCTCAGCTTGACCGAGCCGTTGGGACAAGCCTTTCCCGCAGGGAGTTCCGTCGCTGTCTCCAACCTGGTTCGCTTCTATGTACGGAAGGATCAAAACGGAACAACCAGCCTGATGCGTCAGGTGGACGGCGGCGCCAGCACCCTGATCGGCGACGTGACCTGGTTTCGGCTCGTGTACCTGGACCCGGAGGGCAAGCGCACCCAGGACCCCACCCGCGTCGCGCGTGTTCGTGTCGAGGTATCGGGCGGGGGTGACCGGCGGGTTTTGACGAAAGACATCGGCCTTCGTGCACGCTGACTCTGATATCGGATAAAGGAGGTGACCATGATAAGGGACGACAGACAGAAGGATGGAAGCCAAGAGGGGGCGGCGTTGATCGGAACAGTGATGGTGATGCTGATTCTTTCGATGCTGGGGACCGTCTCGATGAACCTCGCGGCCTTGGAGATCGAGAGCGTGGGAGCGGCCCGGGACGAGGCCGTGGCGCGGCATCTGGCTGAGGCCGGCGCCGACCTCGCGGTCCAGTGGTTTCACGACCCGCAGTCGGCCCCTATCGGAACGGACGGAAGTCTGCTGGGAAAGCGTTACGAGCTGCGTCATTCCGGCCCGTCCTTCTTCGATGCACAGGGGGTCTCTCAGTTCGTCGGGACTGCTGACCACCCCGATCTGGTCTATGAAGCCTCGAAGCCGTCAGATGACCGGCTGCTGAACGACCCGGCCTTCGGATGGTTTCGGTCGCTCGGCTCACTCGGCCGTATCCTCAAGCTCAAAGCTTACGGGCCGACTCGACCCGGCCTGCTGTGCACGGTCGAGGTCACGGCTGGAACGGCGGGCGGGACCGGTGGCGGGATGGGCGGGTCGGGCGGATTATCACGGACCCTCTCGGTCCAACTCGGGACTCGAGCGATCCCACCGCTTCGAGCGGGAGTTCAGATCGGAACGAGCGGAGTGCCTCACGCGCCGAGCGGTCCGCTGCCGATCTGGCTGCACTGGGGAGACCTGAAAGTGAAGGGGGACGCTCGCTTCGGAGGACGTGATCAGGTCCCAACCAAGACGGCCCTGGCGCCGGTCACCGGGCAGTCCTATGCCGACATGACTCATCGAGAGGATCGGTGGCTGGACATCTGGGTCGGAGGCGGGGCGTTGTTCGGCCTGTCAGCGTCGGAACCTTCAGGAGGCATCCCGGCGAATGTCTATCCGCGTCAGGATCCCTTCCCCGGTTTAAAGGAAGATCGTTGGGACTACGAGACCATGAAGAAGCAGGCGCTGCTCTATGGGTCCTACTATGGGCTGGAACGGGACGGGTTGCTGTACCAGAATGGAAGGGTCGAGCCCGGGCTCGGACGAACGGCCGATGAGGTGTTCGGCTCGGAAGCGGTGGGAGACCACCACGGGTTAGTCTTCGTGGACACCCTGGATCGGCGTCCGCCCGGGACGGATAATTTGGGGACCTTGTCGCTCGAGACGGAGTACGCGGAGGGACTCTTCGTGGTCAATGCGCATCTGCACCTCAAGCCGAAAGGGATCGGGAAGTCGGTGCCCGTGCTCAGTCCACCCGGCGAAGGTCTGTCGTCGCTGGGGAGTCGGGTTCCCGTTGAGCTCACTGGCATCCATCTCCAAGGCGTGCTATACACGCCGGGCGATCTCACGATCGAAGGGCGACCGAGAATGTACGGCGCTCTGGTCGTGGGAGGGAAAGTGACGCAAACTTCTGAAGTATCTGGCCAGCTTGAAATTTGGTACAATTATGGACTGCGAAGTGGGATCGTTCAAGGCATGCCCCTGGTGTATGTCGCGCCGGGGACCTGGGTGGAGAAGTACTGAAGGGCAGTGAGCCTTGTTGGGATCAATCAGTTGCAGTGATTTTTCGGCTCTCGGCTGGACGGCACAGCGCTTGCTTTAATTTAAATTGTCCGGTGGTCATGTGCACTCTCACGGCGAAACGATGGGTGTCACCTCCAGCGCCTCAGGCGGGGTTCACCATAGTGGAGCTGATGGTGATCGTGGGGGTCATCGCCATCGCCACCGTGATCGCGGTTCCCAACTACATACGGTGGAACTCAACCGCCCAATTAAAACAGGCGACGACCGAGCTGCAGGGGGAACTCAACTTGGCCAGGCTGTCGGCGATGAATCGGAACAGATCGGTCACCGTGACGGCTGCGATCCTGAACAACCGGGTCACGGCGACCTTCATCGACGGGAGCGGCGCGCAGGTGATGCCGACCCACACGATGCTGGCTCTGGTCACGGGAGTGACGGGAGGCCCGATCACCTTCAGTTCTCTCGGTGTGCGGGTGGGCGGCGGGGCCGGCAACCAGCTCATCACCCTGACCAACAATCAAGCGCTCACCTATTCGATCGCGGTCACCCCGGCAGGGAAGTCAACCTGGTGTCCCCGAGCCACCTGTCCGTAAGGGGAAGGCTCGGTGAATCGAGGTCTCCCAGGACCATGATACGTACCGGCCAAGATGGCTTCACGTTAATCGAGGGGATGCTGGCCGGCGTGGTGCTGGCGGTCGGGATCCTGGCGCTGGCCGCGATGCAGAGCATGTCGCTGGGCCGGAACGTGGACGCGAACGAGATCACCCGCGTCACGAACCTGGCGGCCGACATGATGGAGCGGATCCAGTTTAATCGGGGGAGGGCGGCGGCGTACAACGCCATTGATACGCTGAACGCCGCGACGCAGCCGCCGGCCACTGAGCCGATGGCCAGAGGGGACTATACTCAATGGCAGACTCTGCTGAACAATGCGGGGCTGACCGGGGTGCAGGGGTTGGTCACGGTGACGGCGACGGGTCCGACCACCCCCCCTCTCAACCAGAGGCAGGTGGCCGTCACGATCACCTGGCTGGGCTCGGTGAAGAGTGAGACCAGCCTGAGGCGAAATAAGACGATGACGTTGACCACGATCGTGGCTCCCGAATGAAGAGCGACCGGCGTTCAGGCATGGAGGCGAGCATGGCAACGCGATGGCGCGAAGAGCGCGGGTTTACGATCATCGAACTGATGGCCGCCCTGATTGTCACCATGGTGATTGTGGGCGCCGGGTTCACGGCCCTCACCACCACCGATAAGGCGGCTCGGATTAACGACCTGGTCGTGCAGACGCAGCAGAACTCGCGGATCGCCATGGAATTTCTCTCGCGCGACGTGAAAACGGCCGGGTTTGGCATGACCGCGGCTGTCGGCACCTGCGCGAACGCCATCAACCCGCAGGATAACACTCCGGGTGGGGCCGACACCGGGCCGGATGCTGTGGCCTTGGTCGTGCCGACCACCAGTATTGTCGCTCCGGTGTGGACGCTGGCGGTTCAGGTGACAGGAGGCCCCATCGTCAATACGATCACGCTGCAAGCCGGCGCCGGCGCCGCCATGACCACAGCGGGACTTGCGGTCAACTCAACGGTGTCGATTGCCGGGGCTGCGTCAGGAACTGTGGCCGGCGTGGCCGGTGATGTCATTACGCTGGTCAACCCCATTGGCGCGCCGACGATCTTTCCTGTCGGCACGCAGGTTTATTTGCTACAATGCATCACCTATGCTATCGGGACGGCGATCCCCCCCTGCACCGGCACCGCTACCTGCCTCCTCCGTGGTGTGCGTGACGCAGTGACCTTCGCCAACATCAACAACGACACGAATATGGTCGCGATCGCGGACGGGATCGAGGACATTCAGTTCACCTATGCCTGTGACGGATGCGTTGCGGCGGTCAACGGGGGCGTAGTGGACGGACTGCCGGATGACCAGAACGGCTCCAACACCTTCGACACGGCCGATTTCATCTCCAACAACGCGTGGGGCACGCCTCCGTTGATTCCTCCCACCATCAGGCTGGTCCAGATCAGCATCGTGGCCAGACAGCTTCGGAATGATCAGGGCTTGGGCGAAGGTCAAGCCACGGCCGTCAACGCGGGTCCGGTGGTGGTAGGGGATCATAACCCGACGAATGATGCCGGCTTCAATCTGACGACGTACCAACAGATCCGCCGGAGAGTCCTGATCCGGACCGTGGATGCCAGGAACTTGGGGCTCTGAATTAAACAGTGCTGAGTAATGAGTACTGAGTTCAGGAAGGCAGAGGAAGAGATGAAGAAGAATCACCCGTCACCCGTCACCCGTCACCCGTCACGCAGTGGCGAAGAGGGCCTGGCGCTACTGACGGTCGTGCTCCTGCTGATGATTATGACGGTGCTCGGAATCGCGGCCATCACGACCACCAGCCTGGAAAACCGGATGGCCGGCTTTACGCGGACCGGTGAGGCGGCGGCGGGTTCCGCCGAGTCCTGTGTGGGCACCGCCGTCAATATCATTCAACAGACCATCGATGCCGGAACGCTGCCGGCCGCCTTCTTGGACAATGCCGTTCCAGCGGGGCCGGTCCCGCAGGCCAATGGCCCGAACTTGCAGGCAGAAATCATGGGGCAGTCCGACAACAATGCCGATACGGTCACCAGCGTCCCCCCGGATACGGTGGCGCAGGTGAACACCTACGTCGTCAACGGGGACATCGACCGATTGTATGCTACGCCGAGAGCGGGGAGCGCGTTGCAGTTCGCGGCCGGCTACGAGGGCACGGCCGGCGGCGCAGCCGGCGGCGGGATTGACATCATGTATCGGATCGACTGTGCCGCCACGAATGTCGCAACGGGAGCCAGCAGCCGGATCACCGCAGTGTATGCCTGTGTGGCGACCGGTGAAAGCTGTCAGAAGAGAATTTAGGAGGAACCACCATGGGGACTCATGTGAAGAGCGGAATCAGAGAGCGGGCGAGAGATCTCTTCCGGGTGACCGTTGCATTGCTGATCATCGGCGGCGTTCCGATCGGAGGCATCACGCTTGTCGGCGTGGACGAAGGCTTGGCCCAGACGAGCGGATCAGGGTCCCTGGCTGACTTCAAGTCCGGGCAGGTGACGGACAAACACGGGAACCGGCTCGAAATTGACAAGAAGGACTATGTGCTTCAGGCAAATGTGACGGTCAGAGATGATGAGGGGAAGCCGAGGGATCTGGGCGAGGTGACACCAGGCGCCATGGTGCAGTTCCATCTGAAGCAGGGGCGCATTGACCAGCTCGTGCTCATCCTGCCGAGGTGAGCGGGAGATCGAATAGCAAATAGCTAGTAGCCAGCAGCAAATAGCTCTCAGCTACTTGCTACCAGCTATTCGCTACTCCTGCTCGAGGCTCGAACGTCTCCAAAGAGGGAGACCTTCCTCGGAGATTCTCACAGCAGTACCTGCGTCCCAGACTGCGCGGCGGAAGACACGGCTGCCCCGAGGAAGCTCACCGATTGGCCACCGGCGCCGCATCTTTATGTCCCCTAGTTAATACAATCAAACAGTTATCACCGATAGACACGAAGCAATTTCCTGCTATCCTTGAGGTATGCCTTTATCGTTTCTTTATGTTCTTTATTTCGTGCTGGACCTATTGGATGGGTTGCGCGCGGGAGATCTCGTGGCCGGCCCGATGGTAACAACCGAAGCCAGAATTGCAATACGGAGGGACGTACCGATGATGTGCCAAACCTTCGCGAGAGTGACCGCTGTTGTTCTCTTGCTCCTGGGAGCGCTGCTGGGTCCGGGTTCGCTCCTGAGCCCTAGCCAGGTGGAGGCCCAGGTGATCTCCGACTACACCGCCTTCCCCCCGTTCATCACCAACGTCACCACGCCCAACATCCTCATCATCATGGACAATTCCGGGAGCATGGAGGGGCGAGCCTGCGACCCGACTGCTTGCGGCGTCCTGCCGGATGGCACCACCTCAACCAACCAGTCTTTCGTCTCCACGACCCTCTATACGGGCTTTTTCGATTCGATGAAGTGCTATGACTACGACGCCACGGATAAGCGCTTCGGGGAGAACGCGGTGGACAAGTCGCCGAAAGTGCTCGCGACCGCCTGCGCGGCCGCGCAGTGGGACGGGAATTTCATCAACTGGGCCACCTTCCGGCGTTTCGACGCCGTGAAGAAGGCGTTGCACGGAGGGGATTGCGCGGGCACGACCGCCTATTTTTATTTCGCAACCCGGAACGCGGATTCGACCTGCCCGCCAATCGGCACCCCGCCCTTGATCACGATCAAGGCCCAAACGAGGTATATGACCACCAACTCCGGCCAGTCCACCGCGGGCCCGACCCCGAGCGGGGCTGGTGGCTACGCGGGCCGGGTCCCCAGCACTATCACCAACGTCGCCCCGCTCAATAGTCCAGCCAACCTCTACATCCATTTGCGTGGCGGGGACGACAACATGCAAGGGGCCTTCTGCGTGGATGACGATGCGGCTCCACCGCTTCCCGACGAGTCGGATTGCTTCTCAAAACCGGCTGATTCCACCTATGCGGGGCCGTTTCCCCTCCACGTCGTGGTGCTCCAGGAACCACGGGGGGTTGTTCAACAGGTCGGGCTCAACGCTCGGTTCGGCCTGCAGCTCTTCAACTCGACGGATGGGGGCAGGTTGCTGACCGCGATCGGCGCGCGGCAATCCATCGACTGGGATGGGACCGCGGTGGAGACATTCAACGACAATACCGCGGCCATGGTTGACGCGATTGACGAGTCCTACCCGAAAACCTGGACGCCCCTGGGCGAAAACCTCTATCAGGCGGCGACCTATGTGGCCCAGATCAATTCGAACTTCCAGGCCTCCTTTGGGAGCACGTATCTGTACTCGATGGCCTTCTCCCCGGCAGCGGCCATGGGCTCAAGCGGCATAGGCTCCTTGGGCGGGAGTGGGGTCGAGGTCAGCGGGTTGACCGGAGCTGAGACTTGTCCTGCGGGATATCTCGCCAATGCCTGCGGGCGCGACCCCTACTTCTTCGCGAGCAACCACACGCCCGCCTGGGCCAGCCCGTCCGCCGTGGCGCCGTGCTGCAAGACCTTCGTCATCATCATGACGGACGGCGAGCCGACCCAAGACGGGACGATTCCGGCGGCCGTGAAGGACTATGCCCACAGCTACCATGGGCTGCATTGCACCGGCGCCAACGCCACCATCCATGCACCCAACGGCACCTGTAACACGAACCCCTTGACGCCCGCTGCGACGCTGTTGGGCGAGCACGAGACGGATTACCCCTCGAACGGCACCCACGACCTGGACGATGTCGCCTACTGGGCGCACACCACCGACCTGCGTCAGGCCACGATCCCGGTGATCAATGTGGCGGGGCATGACCTGGCTGGCTTCCAGAACATCACGCTGTACACCTTCTTTGCGTTCGGGAACATCGCCGGCCGGGAACTCCTCATGCATGCGGCCATGGTGGGCGGGTTCGATGATAAGAACGGGAACAACATCCCGGACCAGACGTCCGAGTGGGACAATTTGAATAACGCCACGGGAGAGGACGGGGCGGACGGGATTCCGGACAACTACTTCGAGTCCTCCAACGTGGAGGATCTCCAGGAAAGGCTGCTGGCCGTCATTCAGAGCATTCTCCAGCAGAGCGGCTCCGGCACCTCCGCGTCGGTGCTCGCCTCCTCCACCACCGGCGAAGGCACGGCGTACCAGGCGTATTTCTACCCCACCTCCTTGGACGTGTCGGGGCCGGTCAAGTGGACCGGCTACCTCCAGAGCCTGTTCGTGGATGCGCTCGGCAATGTCCGGGAGGACACGGACGGAGACGGCAAGCAAATCTATCAGAACGATAAGATTATCGTCACGCGGTATGACACGGCCGCCGGCGAGGTGGTGGTGGATCGGTACGACGACGCCAATGGGGATGGCAAAGCCGACTCCACGACCTGCTCCTCTTGCGGGGGGGCGCTGCAAGATTTGAACCCCATCTGGGAGGCGGGCAAGCGATTGGCCCTGAAGGATCCCGCCACCCGCAATGTCCTCACCTGGGTGGACAGTGACAACGATGGGCTGGTGGATGCCGGGGAGCAGATGGCCTTCAGCACCGCTAACTCCGCCACGCTGTCCCCCTATATCCGGGCCGGAGCCGCGCCGTACACGGCGGACAACATCATCAATTTCATTCGAGGCACTCAGATCACGGGCCTCCGGAACCGTCAACTGACGGTGGACGCTGCGACGAAGGTCTGGAAGCTGGGGGATATCGTGAATTCCACCCCCGTCATCGTGGGAGCCCCCAAGGAACGCTACGACGTGATTTACGGGGACAGTACGTACACCGCCTTCTTCACGCAGTACAAGAACCGGCGCATGGTGGCCTATACGGGGGGCAATGACGGGATGCTCCACGCGTTTAATGCGGGCTTCTATCACCGGGGGGACGATCCCACCACCAGCAGCGCCACCGAGCACGGCTGGTTCACCCGGACGGCGACCGACAACAGCAGCGGCCCGCTGCTCGGCGATGAGCTGTGGGGGTTCATCCCCTATCACCTCCTCCCGCAACTCCTGTGGATGACGCGGGCAGACTATGGCCACACCTACTATGTGGACCAGAAGCCGAAGGTGACGGACGCGCGGATCTTCACGGCGGATGCGGATCATCCCAACGGCTGGGGAACCATCCTGATCGGGGGGTTCCGGTTCGGCGGAAGCTGCGAGGTCTGTCCAGCGGGGGGCGGCAAGAAGATGACCGTGACCATCAGTGGGACCGCTAGGACATTCTATTCCGCATACTTTGTCTTGGACATCACGAATCCCGAGGTGGATCCCAAGCTCCTGTGGAGCTTCACCGACCAGAACCTGGGGTTCACCACCAGCTATCCGACCGTGCTGCGGGTGAGCACGACCACGGACAAGACTGATAACACCAGTGCGAAATGGTTTGCGGTCTTCGGCTCCGGCCCCAACGGCTATGACGCCAGTGTCCTGCTGGATTGCCAGCTCTATGTCGTGGATCTAAAAGCGGGGCCCGGGAGCGGCAACGTCAACGTCGTGCCCCGCGTGTGCGCCGCGATAAAAAAGGCAAACTCCTTCCTGGGCGATCTCATCTCGCTCGATGCGAACCTGGACTACCGCGCGGATGTCGTGTACGTCGGGTCCACCATCGACACGGCCTCCACGCCCAAGTGGCAAGGCAGGCTCTTCCGGCTGACCACCAGCAACACAGGAGCGGCGCCGTTCGGAGGCTCGACCACGCCGACCTCCTGGGGCGCGACGAACACGGTGACCTGGCTCCTGGACGACTTTGGCTGCGCGCCATCCCCCGGCTGCACGGGACCTAACAAGCCGGGCCCGATGACGGCGGCGCCCACGGTGAGCATGGATCAATCCCTCAATGTCTGGGTCTTCATCGGTTCCGGCCGTTTCTACTCCTCCGCCGACAAGAGCAACACCGACACCCAGTACTTCATCGGGGCGAAGGACAATGTGATCAACGGCACCTGCACGCAGGGGAGTGATAAAGACTGCCAGGTGAAGGACCTAGTGAATGTCAGCGCCGCCGTGGTCTGCTCGACCTGCGCGAGCGGCACCAACCAGGTGACCGACCCAAATAACACCGGCGTGACGACGCTGACGGGCACGGCCACGACCACGCTCCAGGGCCTGGTCGCGAGCAAGCAAGGCTGGTACACGACCTTGCCCACGTCGGGTGAACGGGCGTTGTATAGCCCGACGCTGCTCGGTGGGATCGTGTTCTTCCCCACCTTTGTCCCCGCCGTGGGCAATGTCTGCGGCGGCGGGACCGGGACCAGTTCCCTCTATGCCCTGTTCTACCTGACCGGCAGCGCCTACAAGACATCCGTCGTCGGGACAGACACGGTGGGTGGAAATACGAATGTGAAGCGCTCCACCTCGTTGGGGGCCGGCATAGCCTCTCAGATCGGGATTCACATGGGCGCACAGGGAACCGATTCGGCCTCCGGCGTCACCAGCCGGTCGAAAGCCTGCAGCCAGATGAGCACCGGTGCGCTGACCTGCATCCAGACCCAACCGGCGCTGGTCGCCTGGAGCCGCTACCTCTCGTGGATCAATCTGCGGCTCTGAGTCAGGATCGTTGACGATGGGGAACGGGCAAGCGGCGAGAGGGATCTTCGCCGTCATGGGTAAGGGGTGATGGGGCTACGCTGCTCATCGCTCCTTACCTCTCAAGGCTCACCTGGCGAGAGCCTCTAGGTCGTGCGACGCTTGACGTTACACCTTCTCACCACGGCGCTCATGGCGCCGGCATTTTTCTTCGGGTGCACCTCTGAATCTCCACAGACCGGCGGGACGGAGCAGACCGCCTCGCCCTCCGCGCCTTCCGTTCCTTCCGCCCCCTCGGGATCTCCTCACACCAATCGCCCGCCCATTGTGCGATCAGCCAGGATCGTGCCTGTTCCGGTGCTTCTCAACGGGTCAGCTATGGTCCAGGTAGAGGCGGAAGACCCGGACGGCGATCCGGTGGCGATCCGCCGTCAATGGCTGGTGAACGGCAACCCGATCGAAGGGGAAACCGGTCCCTCCCTGGTACCCCGCATGCTCAAGCGCGGCGATCTGCTAACCGTGGAGGTGACCCCGCTGGACAATCTGGTGGCAGGAACGCCGTACCGAACCGACCCGGTCCCGGTGGCCAATACGCCGCCGCAGGTGACACGAGTCGCGCTGGACCCGAGTCCGGTGCGGGTCGGGGATGCTCTTCACGCGAAGGCGGAAGGGCTAGATCCCGACGGGGACTCCATACGGTATTCGTTCAAGTGGTGGCGGAACAACCTGCCGCTGTCCGAAGGGGAGGAGGGCACGCTGCAGACGGCGGCGTTCGCGCGAGGCGATACGATCGTGGCCCTGGCCACTCCTTACGACGCCGCCGGCCCCGGGAAACCCAAGTACTCCGAGGAGATCACGATTTCGAACAGCCCTCCCACCATCACCTCTGTCCCTCCCACGGCGA
>MNDM01000084.1 GCA_001914955.1 Nitrospirae bacterium 13_2_20CM_2_62_8
GCTCGGCCCTGGCGACATCCTCCAATTGACCCAGGCTCTGATTCGTTGACTGCTTCCGATCCCACCAGGCCAACCCTTCTTTCACCAGTTCTTTATTCAGCTCCTGCCCGTCCCGCAGAATGACATCCCCGATTGTGCTGCCGTTCTGGTCCTTCCCGACCACCCGCACCGTCACATCCTTGTTTTGGACCATGAATGACGTGAAGCGCTTCGCCTGTCCGCCATATGGCTGGGTCTTATCCGGACAGACAACCCCGTTCAGTCGGATCTTCTCCGTCCGATTATTGTGCCACAGGATGATCGTGTCCCCGCCCACGATTTCCATCACCTTGGCGGAGAAGTCGGCAAAAGCAGGCTGAGCTGCGGAGAGCAGTCCGATCAGGCAGGGTAGCAGGCTTACGAGCCATAGGGCTTTCTTCCTTCTGGTCGTCTTGGCTTTCATCTTTCTCTTCCCCCTGAAGAGGTTACTCCCAGCCCATCGGCTCATAGCCGCGTTCTTTGAGGCAGCGATCCACGAAGTGCATGTAGGCCTGGCTGGGCTTGGGGGAGCTGAAGAGCCCGCGGAGGAGCCCCATCGTCGCGCCGCTCGCGGCTCCAATCGCGGACCCGCTTCCGGCCGCACCGACCACGGCCCCGCCGACTGCGCCACCGGCCGCGCCGATCCCTGCCCCAGTGACCGTGCTTCCGGCGATCTTGGCGCCCTTTCCTCGCTCAGGGGTTGCCCCAGCCGCTTCGGCCATGTGACGGCATTCGGCGATGTCGCGTTGCGCCGTGTCCGACCCCACCGCCTCGAGGTGAGCGTTGGGATAGAGAATCGGCCTTGGGCCCGAGCACGCCACCAGTCCGAGAAGAGTGAGCAGGACGATTGCTGTCTTGTTCATGGCTAACACGAAGATTGTATCATGGGGCGCACAATTCTCTTACCTCTACTGTTGCCCATAGGGCGGCAACGTGGTCAGGCGAGGGTCGTCCACGTGCCCCCCGGTGGTGAAATGGTACAACGACTGAAACGCAGTATGGTTGAGGCCGAGCACCTGGTGAACCGGGTCATCAAAAAAGCAGCCGATGCCGGTGGCGCGCACGCCCGCCGCTTCGGCTTCGAGGTAGAGCACTTGGCCGATGAGCCCCGTCTCCCAAAACAGCCGGCGGTAAAACCACGGCCCATGCCGGTGCAACGCCGCCTCCAATTCGGCAATCATGCCCAAGGAGAACGCACTGTCGCCGGCAATGTCCTGGTGACAACTCACCTGTGCAGCCAATTGTCGGATATCCCCCTCGTGAAGGAGAAAGAGAGGAAGAGCGTCCGGGCATCCCGGTGGCGAGCTCCACGCAAAATGGCTGTGCGTGGCTTGGCGGAGCGTGGGCAATACGGCACGGTCCCGGACCAGCATATACAGCCCGGGAGACAGGCCGTCCACACGATGCACGAACACAGCCAAATGAATGGTCGGGGCCCACGGAATCGCGTCCCAAGGCATGGTGCGGCGGCTCACGTCACGTTCGACACCGGGAATCACCCGGCCGAGCATGGTGTAGAAACTCCCCACGGAGATCGAGGTCTTCCCGTCAAACGCGAGTGCGCTTCGACGCTGACGGATCACCTGGCCGGCAGTAGGTCGTAGCTCGTGACGCCGGGGACCCGTTGCATCTCCTGGAGCAACGGGTGCTCGTCCCTCGACCAGACTCGGCCCGCGACGAGCTCGGCCGAGTCGGACCGTGAGCTTGTCCCTCGACTCCGCTCGGCCCGCGACGAGCTCGGCCGAGTCGGACCCTGAGTCCATCGAAGGGTCGAACGGTAACGCGTCACAAGTCGGAGGGGATGAGTTATCCACGTAGAGGCGGTCAGTGCTCGCCTTCCATGTCGCAGCGGCGACCGCGTCGATGATCTCCCAGCACACGGGGTCGTCGGGGCTGAGGCGGTTCGCCTTGCCATACCACGGCTGCTTCGTCAATTCCGCCACGGAGGCCGGGTCCAGAAAGAGCGGCAGCTTCCCTCTCGCATGGGCCGAAGCAGCCGCCTCGGTATCGGCAGGCCACACGACCGCCATGCAGTCAGGGTGTTCGCGTTCAGCTCCGTCGAAATCATCGGCCCGGTCCAGACCGAGGAGCGGGGCGATGGTGTCGTCCGCCAGTCCCTCCAAGAGCATCATGCGCCATCCCAGCGTCGCGGCCGCGATGCGGACCGTGCCGATCGCATGTCCGGCGTCATGCTGGCAATAGCGAAAGGCGCGCTCCCCGTATTTCCAGGCTTCCCGCCAGTGCACCGACGTGAGCCCGACCAGAAAGGCATGCGGGGGAAACTCCTTCATGAGCAAGCTGTAGGTCTCCTGTGAGCAATCCGCCCGCCGTTCAAGCCCATGTTCTTTCGGAGCATAGTGGTAAAGCCCGGGCGTCGACGCGATGCCGGGCAGGCCCTCGATCAGCAGGTAGCCCTCGGTGGGATGCAGATTACCGCTTGACGGGTTGCTTCGAAGCGCCCAGCGCACGTCGCCTGCTTGCTTCCAGGCAGACAGGGCCAGCGCATGCTCGAAGAACCGCGACAACGTGCGCATGGTGATCGGCGCAGAGGCGACTCTCCCTGCGTCATAGAGATGTTCGTAGGGCGGCGAGAGCGGCTCTTCGTCCGGCCTCAAGACCGGCAACGGAATCAGCCGCGCTCCCGCGTACCGTCTGAACGGGTCCGGTTGGTTCGCCCAGTCCAGGTACCCCAGGGCGCGCGCATACCGGAAAAAGTGATGCTTGGTCTCTTGGTGATACCGAATGACTTGGGAGAGAGGATCGGGAGACTCCATACGAACGGCCTGCTCTCGACCCGGTTGCATCTCTGCGCGCATGCCTTCTCCTTGCCGCAAAGTCTAACCGCCACATCGTGGGAAAAGCAAACCGTCAAGGAGATACCGCCACGCCGGCGCCGGGCGGGAAATCGTACTGCGGCTGAATGAGGCGGGGTTTGCTTACAGACTGCACTGCTTCTTGGACGGAACCACGCAAATGAACCGCACTTGTGTGTTCCCTTCGGCTACGAAGCAATGCTTCTCGTGGGGAGCGATGAAGACCGAATCTCCCGGCTTGAAAGGGGTTTGACTACCCTCCGTTCGGACTGTGCCCCTCCCCTCCAGGATGAACACCTCGTGCTCATGCTCGTGGGTGTGAAACGGGGTGCTCACCCCCGGCTGGACATCGAACACTCGGAGGGAGAAGTTCGGCGCTCCGTCGAGCCCCGTAATCATCTCGCGAACCTGCACGCCGTCCGGGGTCCCCGCATAGGTCCCGGGCTTCACGTCAGAATAATGCTTGATAATCATGGAGGACCCTTCGCGCCCGATCAATGCGGCAGCGTCACGGAACAGCCTCAGGTTGAGGGTCAGGCGAGCGGAAGAATACCATGCTCTCGCTGAGTGAGACAAGCAATGTTCGTCAATTGACGACATGGCAAACTGAATCCGTTAGACCACCTTGCCGGCGCGCACGCATCTGTGGTATCTCTCACCGGCGCATCAAGCAGAGAGAAAGATCCGGTGACGACAGAAGAGGCCAGGCACCGAGTCCAGTCGGCCATCGATCAGTTCGGGGCCCGTGCCGGTATGGCGATCGACCTCGTCATCAACGAAGTCAGATCGAGTCTGGGAAACGAGACCGCAAACGTGTTGATCGACGAGTTCGACCTCGAGCTGCACTACAACATTACCCCCAGCGAGCCGGGCTCCCAGGGTTCTTGAGATCCGGAGCTGATGGCTGATGGCGTATGGCGTATAGCAAGAGCGCGGACCCGAAAACATCGGCCTGTACCCTGAAACCCTGACTTCCTGAACAGGACGCCTTGACCATCGTCGGCTACACGTTAGTTCTTGCTCCCTCCCCTATCTTCTTAGCCATCAGCCATACGCTATCAGCCATACGCTCCTTATGCCTTTGATATGGTGTTCCATCTCCGGCCACGGGTTTGGGCATGCAGCCCAGATGCTGCCGGTGCTGAACGAGCTAAGCCACAGGGTGTCAGGCCTCAGGGCTATCCTGCGCACGACGGTCCCGCCGTGGTTCTTTGATGGTCGCCTGACGATGGCGTGGGAAGTGAGTCCGGTCGAGCAGGACATCGGCTGCGTTCAGCACGGACCGCTCACGATCGACGTCGACGCGACCTGGGCCGCGCACCAGGCCTTCCACGCCGAATGGGAGAAAAGAGTCGTTCAGGAGGTCTCCGCCATCCGCCATGCGTCGCCCGATCTGGTCGTCTCGAACATTTCCCACCTGGCGGTGGAGGCCGCTGCGCCCGCAGGGGTGCCGGCCGTGGGGTTGTGCTCGCTCTCCTGGGATGGGGTGCTGGAGCCGTTGCTCGATCGTGGAGGGCCTGCGCGGGGCGAGCGGGCTGAGGTGGTCCGGCGGATCAGGCAGTCCTATGGATTCGCTGACCTGATGATCCGCGCAACCCCTGGGATCCCGCTGAGCGCCTTCAAGAAGGTCGTGGACATCGGGCCGATTGCGCAGCCGCTGGCTCCTGACCCGACGCGGGTGAGGAGGGCGATCGGCGCAGACGCGCACGAACAAGTCGTGCTGGTGAGCTTCGGAGGGATCCCGCTCGACGCGCTTCCGTACGACCAATTGGAGCGGCTGACGTCCTATCAGTTTATTGTGAGCGGACCGGTGCCGGCAGGCTCTCGGCGGGTACATTCGGCCGCCTCCATCCCGGTCTCATTCAGGACGCTGCTGGCGTCCGCCGACATGCTAGTCACCAAACCAGGGTACAGCACCGTTGTGGAAGCCGTCGCCCAGTCCAAATCCGTGGTGTACGTGAGGCGGTACAACTTCGTGGATGAGGACTGTCTCGTCGCCTATCTCCACCGCTACGGGCGAGCGGCCGAATTATCATCCGCTGACTTTGCCTCAGGTCGGTGGGGAGCCGCCCTCGACGGGGTCTCCCGGACATCCCAGCCGTCAGAGACCGCGCCCCCTGCGACCGGCGCGGCTGAAGCCGCAGGCATCTTGGCCGGGTATGTGTGAGTGAAGATTTGAAGAGAAGGTTCTGGCCGGCTCAGTGCAGGCACAGGCTCCCTTCCACCTTCGCATGCCGGAGCCCCCAACTCCAACTGAACACAGCCAGGGGGACCAGCACCACGCAGAAGAGGCCCAGCATTCCCGCTTCGTACGCCAGACCGGTGATCGCCGTGCCTTGGTAAATGCCCATCTGGAGGCCTCTGATCGCATGGGTCAGCGGATTCCATTCGGCGATCTGCTGGAGCCAGCCGGGCAAGACTGTCACCGGAAAGAAGACGCCTCCAAGTAAGGCCGACAGTCCATTAAACGCCCAGGCCGCGACAGTGCCCCGCTTGAACACCAGTGTCCACGCGGCCTCGATCAGGCCCATGCTGTTGAACACGATGATCACGAGGGCAAGGAAGCACGCTAAGGTACTCCAGTTGATGCGGCTAAAGCTCACATCAAACCCGACGGCGCCCACAAAAAAATAGAGGACTACTTCGATCGAAGCATACAGAGTGTTCCAGATCGCTACGGCCAGGAGCAGCACCCACAGCCTGGTGGGCGTGCCCAACAGCACCTCTAAGGTCCCTCTGGTTTGTTCTGACCCGATCCCGCCGGCGATGCCTCCAATGGCCGTCCCCACATAGGCGAAGAAGGCGTTGCCGACGAGGACGTACGCAAAATAGGAGGTGTCGAAGGATGCGAGGTCAGAGGTGATCTGGCGTCCGAACAAACGATCGATAAAAAAATAGGTTGTGATAGTGGTACAGACGCTCAAGATGGAAAACAGGTAGGCAAACGTGTAGCTCTTCTCGATCAGGAACTCTTTCTTCACGTAGGCCCAGACCTTCCGAAGCTCAGCAGAAAGCTCGGACGGCACGGCCCCGATGACGGTTTCCTGGCGCGGCATCAGAGATGGCTCATCGTCGTCAAGCGGCCCAACATATCTCCCAGTGCCGTACCGTGAGCGTTGGTGGGCTGGCAAAGCGCCTCAACGATCCCGGAGCTCAGGAGCCGTCCCTTGTGCAAGAAGACCTCGCGATCACACAGCTCCTCGGCTTCCTGTAGGTTGTGGGTCGCGAGCACCACGGTGCAGCCCAGTTGCGCAACCAGCGTGTCCCGGATCAGACGACGGAGGCCGTTTGCGGCCACGGGATCCAGGCTGCGCGTGGGTTCGTCCAGCAGCAAGACGTGTGGTCGTCGTATGAGTCCCCTCGCGATGGCAAGACGATGCCGCATCCCGGTGGAATAGATCCCGAATTGTCGATCGAGGGCTTCCAATCCAAGCTGCTCCTGCAACTCTTCGATGCGGCGGCGGGCAGCGTCGCGGCCGAGACCCTGGAAAGTTGCGAAGAATTCCAGGTTCTGCCGGCCCGTCAGGGGCCAATAGAAGCTGCGCTCGTCCGCGGTCACGAGGCTCACCAGTTGGATCGCACGGTGAGGTTCGTGTATCACATCCACGCCCTCGATGGTGATCCGCCCAGCGGTCGGCAGGATGAGTGTGGCAAGGATCTTGAGCAGCGTCGTCTTGCCGGCCCCGTTGGTTCCCAACAGGCCGAGAATTTCGCCTCTCCCAACGGAGAGGTCGACGTCGCGGAGTACACAAACCGGTGATTGGCGGCGGATTGGGGGCCAGGACAAGGGATGAACCTCCAGCGGACGGAAAATCTTCGTCAGGCGGGAGACCAGGATGCAGGTGTCCCCTCCATGCTCTCGACTCATGCCTGGCGTCGGCTTTGTCTTCTGAGCTCGTCGAATGACCGCATTACTCAAGCGCGTCTCCTCCCCTGATGAAGCCTCGCCACCCGTTCAGCAAGGGCCGGCTCCAAACGGGTTCAGCGGGTTGATCGGGTTGGGCACGGGCCTGCACGGCTGGCCTCTTCGCTCGATCGCTTGGAAGGTGATCTGGTCATACGTCTCGGCGTCCGTGAACCGCACCCGGTCGAGGGGGCGTTCTTTGCTCCGGCTCCTGACTCCTCGCACTTCGGCTCCGATTTTGATGAGCTCGAAGTCCTGTCCCGTGATCGGGTCCTTGTACACCACTTGCAAGTACCGTTTGGGTCGCTGCGTGAGTTCCTCCAGGCTGAGCGGGTAGCGGTTGGGGCGGGTCGCCTTCCTGATCTCATAGTCGGCGGCATAGCGAGCGATGGCATTCTGAATCCGGGTCCCGCGGAACAAGAGTTCCGCTTCGTGGTCCCGCTTTACGGTCATCACCCACTGCTTGCCGACGACGCTTAAGGAAATCCCCATGAGCACGATCGCGAACATGACCATCAGGTAGGTCACGCCGCGCTGATCCCGGAGGAACCGACCCTGAAGCTCCTTCACGGGGGGCTCCCGTCATTCCCAGGTTCCGGGGGGAGGTCAGGCTGGACCGTAACAGTGTTTTCGGTCGGTGCGCAGCCACGCCCCGCGAAGGGGTTCAACGGGTTGATTCCTGCAAAGCAGGGCGGGTGGCTCCGCCTGCCAGGGAGGGCATCGTCTTCCGCGGAGGGAACAGGTGCCGGCTTCTCCAACAAGTCAGACGAGACCGGAACGCTCGGTGGCTCCGGACCCGCAGACGCGACGGGGGAAGCGGACGACCCCGCTGCCGTTCCCACCGGGTAAGAGAGACGCGCGGCCGTTCCCATGTTGATCGCCAGACAGTGTTGGAGTTGGGCCGTGCTGTCGGTGAAGACGGTGCCCCCATTCGCCTGCCTGCACTGGTACAAGAGGGGCCAGGCAAGCTGGGGGCTCAGGAAACTCCCGAAGCCCACCGCTACGATGAGGCTCAGCCACTGCCGAACGCTGCACATGGGACGCTCATCCCTTCAAAACGCGCTGCCGCTGTCCTTCGTGAGCGAAAGAGTCGTCTCCAGGCTGGTGCTAGTCTCCCTCAATCTGACGGACGATGCGTCAATCGCCGCCACCGTGATGCGCCCTTCGATGGAATCACCGACCCGGACGATAAAGATGTCGTTCCCCTTGCTCAGAAACGCCCGCTGGTCCCCGCCTTGGCCCAGGTACCCGAAAAAGCGGTACTGTCCCAGCCACTGGCGGGCCTGCTGGGCGGCCAGTTGCTCCGGGGAGGGAGACGGTGGAGCCGTGAACGCGACAGCCGGAGGCGGCGCTGGAGGTGGGGCTGAGGGCGGAACCGGCGCCTCGGCCTGTGGCTTCTTTGGAGGTCTCGCCGCCTGAGCCTGCCGTGCTTCGCTGGAAAGGTCGGCCGGGGAAAAAATGTTCTTGGGTGTCTTGAACGGCGCCTCAGACCCCCTGGCCAGCTTGGGTCTCACGAGACCGGGCACACCTCCGTCGCTCCGCGTCGAGTCCGCCGCCGCCGTTTCCCCGGACCTGAATTTGAGGGGCGC
>MNDM01000072.1 GCA_001914955.1 Nitrospirae bacterium 13_2_20CM_2_62_8
CATCGTCCACCGGCAGCCGTAACGCTGCAGCCGGACGCTGATAATGCGTGCGCAGATCGTCACAGAGATCGAACAGGAGTTCTCGCATGGACGCGCGGAACTCCTGCACCAGCGATGACAAAAAGGCGGAATCAAAGAGTTTCATCTGTGGTAGCATGCCGGAATCCTGCAAGGCCGAAGCGGTCGCGTCATGAAACGATGGGCTATATCGATGCTCGTGCTAGGCACTCTTGGCACGCCGGGTCCGACCTCAGCCGAGAAGCCCTGCGACGACTATCCCGAGAGCAAGCGGAAACGGTGTGAGACAGTCTGGAAGCGGATCAACGCCGACGCGGCGTCCGAGATGGCTCAGTTCGGGAGGACTCAACTGAAGCGCCGACAGGAAGGCACAATCTCACAAGAACAGCATCTCCGAGAGAACATGGCATTCATCAAGCACTCCGCCGAGAAGCGCTTGGAGCTCTTGTCCGAACAGATGGGCAAAAAATGATTCGCGTGCTATAACGTCTGGGGTTTGGACTCCTGAATCTGTTTGCCCGCGGAGTCCAGTAGGTCTCTGCCGACCAAGATCGGCGCCTTGAAGTGGATCGCCAGCGCGATCGCGTCGGACGACCGACTGTCAAACACCTTCGAAGTGTCCTTCATGGCAACCGTGAGATCTCCGTAGTAGACCCCGTCCTTGAGCGTGATCACCGTCCGCGTGACCTTCCCGCCGAACGTTTCTAAGATTGTATGCATCAGGTCGTGAGAGAGGGGCCGTTTCATTTTTTGGCCGGTCAGCGCGCCCTGGATCGAGCCGGCCACCGTCGGGTCCACGAATATCGGGAGAACCCGGTCCTCCGCTTTCAGCAGAATGACGGGGCCGTGGTCCGAGAGACGCACCTCCACGTTCTTGATCTCCACTTGACCGACCTGGGCCTTGGCGACGGATCCGGCTAAGCCCGCACAGAGGCCCACGACTGTGCACAGCGAGAGCAGCCTGCGGAGATGTTTCATGGCTCCCTCCTTAACCATTTGCTCTCAGGTTCACGTGTACTCGTGACTAGGCCGTAAAGAAAGGATTGTATTCGCGCTCAAAGCCGATCTGGGTCTCCGGTCCGTGCCCGGTGATGACGCGCGTCGCCTCATCCAAGGTGTAGAGCCGTTCCCGAATCGAGCGCTCGATCGCGCCATAGTCGCCTCCCCAGAGATCCGTCCTGCCGATCCCTCCCCGGAACAAGGTGTCTCCCGAGAGCAGGAGCTGCTCCCCCGGAAAGAAAAAGCTCATCGATCCAGGCGTGTGCCCCGGCGTATGCAAGGCGACTCCCTCGATCCCACCCAGGATAATCTTCTCCTCGTCTTGCAGCCAGTAATCGGGCGGAGGAACCGGCGCATACGGCACGCCGAACATTCGGCACTGGACCTCCAGCAGACCCCAGAGCTCACGATCGGCCTGGTGCAGGCACAAGCTCGCGCCGGTCGCCTGTTTCATTTCACCGGAAGCCAGGAAGTGATCAAAGTGGGCGTGGGTGTGCAGGATGCTGACGACGGTCAGCCCCAGCGCCCGTACCTCCTGGAGGATCCGCTCATGCGCGCCGCCGGGGTCCACGACGATCGCCCGCTTGGTAATCGGGTCGCCGAGAATCGAACAGTTGCAGCTGAGCGGGGGCACCGGGAATGTCTTGCGAATCATAGCAGCTCCATCCTATCGCTCCGACGCCCCGTTGGCAAGTCACCTGAACCCGTTATTCGTTAAACGTTATTCGTGAATCGCTAGAACCCCTCACTGAATCCATTGTGTCTTCGCAACAAGGAGGCTGCACGATGGCCGACCATGAGTTGCACGTCACGCATCAAAATGATAGAAAAGACTCGCAACTGTTTCTTCGACCGTCCATTGATACTCGAGTGTTAATGTTTTTCGGCGGACCAGCGTCATCATGACGGTACCCGGTGTCACAGGGTAGCGTCGTGATGTCCACTCTTCTCCTCGCTCTGCTGGCATGTTATGTGGGGGGCAGCGTGCTACCCCCGTGCCTGCGCGGGCATCCCACACTCCAGAACCTGTTGGCACATAGCCTCGCCTGCGCGGCGGGTCTTTTCGGCATTGCGCTCGGCGTGGCCGGTCTGGTCGCGTCCGAACCCCTGACCGCTTCGGTTTCCTCCACGATCCCCTATCTGAGCTTTGCGATCCGTCTCGACCCGCTGGCCGCATTTTTCGTGCTGACCATCTCCCTGGTCGGCCTGGCCTGTGCGATCTATGCGCTCGGTTACGTGACGGAGTTCTATGGTCGGGCCTCCATTGGCGCGCTCGGGTCCCTCTTCAACGGCTTTCTGCTCGCCATGACGCTCGTCGTCCTCGCCGACAACGGGTTCTTCTTCCTGATCGTGTGGGAAATCATGTCGCTGCTCTCGTATTTTCTCGTGGTGACCGAGCACGAGAAAGCTGAGGTCCGGTATGCGGGGTTCTTCTACCTCGTCATGACCCATGTCGGAACGGCCTTCATCATCCTGACGTTCCTGCTCTTGTTCCGGGAAACGGGCTCCTTCTCCTTCGATGTCTTCCGTCATCCGGAGGCCCCCCTGCCCCCGGGCCTGCGGACCGTAGCCTTCGTGGCGGCCCTGATCGGGTTCGGCACCAAGGCCGGCATTGTGCCGCTCCACGTGTGGCTTCCGTATGCCCATCCGGCCGCCCCGTCGCATATCTCGGCGCTCTTGTCAGGGGTCATGATCAAGACCGCGATCTACGCGCTGGTCCGGGTGTATTTCGATCTCCTGGGAGGCGAATTTCCCTGGTGGTGGGGGTTCCTTGTGCTGGGCATCGGCGCCGTGTCGGCCCTGTTAGGGGTGATGTACGCGCTGATGGAGCACGACCTCAAGAGCCTGCTCGCCTACCACAGTGTCGAGAACATCGGGATCATTCTGCTGGGCATCGGGGCCGGCATGGTCTTCCAAACATATGGACTGAAGGAGTTCGCCGCCCTCGGCCTGCTGGCGGGGCTCTATCACACGATCAACCACGCCCTGTTCAAGGCGCTGCTGTTCCTGGGGGCAGGGTCGCTCCTCTACGCAACCCACACGCGAGACATGGAGGAGCACGGCGGCCTGCTTCGGCGCATGCCCTGGACGGGGCTCTTTTTCCTCATCGGGGCGGTGTCAATATCCGCGCTGCCGCCCAGCAATGGCTTCGTGAGCGAATGGCTGGTCTTCCAGAGCCTCTTTCTCAGTTTTCAACTGCCGGATCTGTTCTTAAAGCTGATGCTTCCGATCGCCGCGGCGATGCTGGCGCTGACCGGCGTGCTCGCCCTGGCCTGCTTCGCGAAAGCGTTTGGGATTTCCTTCCTCGCGCTGCCGCGAAGCGCTCACGCCCGCCACGCGGAAGAAGCGCCGGTTTCCATGCGCGTGGGGATGGCCTTCCTGGCCGTCGCCTGCATCGTCCTTGGTGTCGCACCGATGGTGGTGGTGCCGCTGCTGGACCGGGTGGTCGCCCCGCTTGCGAGGGTGTCGATCGAGGGCAAGGTGTTGGCGATGGACGGATGGGCTGTCGCGCCGGTGAATGTCGAATTCTCCAGCCTCTCTCCGCCGGTCCTCGCATTCCTGCTGGCCGCGCTGTCCCTGCTCGGGCTCGGGCTCGTGGCGGCGTTCGGCGGGCTCGCGAAGACGCGCTTTTATAAGACCTGGGGCTGCGGGATCAACCTCACGCCCCGCATGGAGTACACGGCGACCGGCTTCGTCCAGCCGATTAAACGCGTGTTCAGCGCGATCTATCAGCCGACGGTCAAGCTGGAGACGGAGCTTCTCGAGGAATCCCGGTACTTCGCCAAGCGACAGCGCTTCGAGTCTCGCATCGAGCCGGTCTTTCAGAAGTACCTGTATGACCCGGTGGTGGCCTTCTTCATTGCCGCGGCCGATCGTCTCCGAATCATCCAGGCCGGGAGCTTGCACCTGTACCTGACGTACATCTTTGTCGTGCTGGTGCTGCTGCTCCTGATCACGATCTAGCGTATGAGCCGGATTGACGTCATGTCCCAAGCTGTCCTGCTCGTCGTGGCACAGACGATGGTGCTGCTGGCCCTGTCGCCGTTCATCGTGGGACTCATCCGCAAGGTGAAGGCACGACTCCAATGCCGCCGCGGCGCGAGCGTCTTCCAGCCCTATGCGGATCTCGCGAAGCTTTTCAAGAAGCAGCCGGTCGTCTCGACCACCACGTCGTGGATCTTCACCGCCACGCCCTACATTCTGTTCGCTTCGACGCTGGCGGCAGGCTTACTGGTGCCGGTCTTCGTTTCGCAAACGCCGCTCAACTTCGCCGGCAACATCATTGCCCTCGTCTACCTGCTCGCCCTGGGGACCTTCTTCCTGATGCTCGCAGGGCTCGACGCGGGGTCGGCGTTTGGAGGGATGGGCAGCAGCCGCGAGGCCATCGTCGCCTCGCTGACCGAGCCGGCCGCGATCCTGTCCATCTTCGCGATCGCGCTGACCACCGGCTCCACCAACCTGAGCACGATCGTGCACAAGACCGCGTTGCTCCAAGGCATCGACACGGCTCCCTCGCCCCACCTGATGGCCCTGGCGGCGTTGTTCATCGTCACGATCGCGGAGACGGGCCGGGTGCCCGTGGACAATCCGGCCACGCACCTGGAACTTACGATGATTCATGAAGCGATGATCCTCGAATACTCCGGGCGCTATCTGGCCCTGGTTGAATGGGCCTCGGGGATCAGATTGCTGGTGTTCCTCACGCTGATTGTGAACGTCTTCGCCCCATGGGGGATTGCGACCACCCTCACGCCCGTCGCCTTCGGCGTCGGTCTCGGAGTCTATATCCTGAAAGTCGCGGGGATGGCGGTATTGATCGGCGTGATCGAATCGATGTTCGCCAAGCTTCGGTTGTTCCGGGTCACCGATCTACTTGGCGTGGCTTTCATCCTGGCGCTCCTAGGGGTCCTGTTCTTTTACATCTTGCGAGGCTGATGTGCTGTCTCATTTCGGAGCCCAGATCGTGGACCTCGGCTCGGCGCTGCTGTTGCTGACCTGCTTCGCGATCGTCGCGCAGCGGAGGCTATCGGCCTGCGTGGACCTGTTCGCGCTCCAATCCGTTTTCCTCGCAGCCACGGCGGCCCTCGTGGCGTTCCTCACCGGCATTCATCACATTTACATCGCGGCCGCGCTGACGATCATCATCAAGGTGCTCGTGATCCCGCGTATTCTGAAAAAGGTCATCGAGCGGCTGAACGTGACGCGCGAGCTGGTGATGAACGTCAACGTGCCGACCGGTCTCCTGATTTGCGGCGGGCTGGCCATGCTGGCGTTTTTCATCACGCAACCCCTCATTCCCCTGGGATTCCAGCTCACCCAGGGCTCCCTGGGGATCGCCCTGGCCATCGTGCTGATCGGCTTTTTCACCATGATCGCCCGCAAGAAAGCGGTCACTCAGGTGATCGGATTCCTGGTCATGGAGAACGGGTTGTTTCTCGGCGCCACGGCGTCCGCATACGGCATGCCGCTGATCGTCGAGCTGGGCGTGTTCTTCGACGTGCTGGTGGGCATGCTGATCGTCGGCATTTATGCCCACCGCCTCCAGGACGCCTTCGACAGCGTGGATACGAGCCAGCTCACGACCCTGAAGGAGTAACGGCGCATGGCCTGGCCCCTGCTCATACTGGTCGCGACACCACTCCTCGTCGGGCTCGCCTGTCTGCTCGTTCGGGGCCGACGCCTTATCGAGGTGCTGCAATGCTGTCAGGCTGGGACGATGCTCGTGTCCGCCGCGCTCCTGGTCGACTGGGTGGTCGGGCAGCAAGAAGCTTCGGTGGACGCTCTCCTGCGCGCCGATGCGCTGAGCGCCTGGTTCGATCTCATCCTCGGGATCGTCGGTGCGACGGGCACGCTCTTCGCCGTGGGTTACCTGGGGGAGGAATACGACCGGCAGCATGTCACGCCGAGGCGGCACCGCCTGTTCTTCGCCCAGTTCGATCTCTACCTGGCCGCTATGTTGCTCGCGGTGAACGTGGAGAACGTCGCGATCATGTGGATCGCCATCGAGGGTTCCACGCTGTCGGCGGCCATGCTGATCGGCTTCGAGCGGAGCAAGGCGGCGCTCGAAGCTGGATGGAAGTTCGTGATCCTGAATTCGGTCGGGATTGCCCTCGCGCTGTTCGGCACGATTCTCGTGTATTACTCCTCGGAACACTTGCTGGGCGTGACGAGCGAGGCGCTCCGGTGGTCCGAGCTTTATCGGGTGGCCGACGGGCTGGATCAGACCGCCATCAAGTTGGCCTTCGTGTTCGTGCTGATCGGCTACGGGACGAAAGCGGGGCTGGTGCCCATGCATACGTGGCTCCCGGACGCGCACGCCGAGGCGCCGACGCCGGTCAGCGCGATGTTGTCGGCGAACATGCTCACGCTCGCGGTCTATGCAATTTTGAGATTCAAGGCGGTGGCGGACCGGACGGTGGGCCCGGCTTTCACCGGAAAGCTCGTCGTGGGGCTGGGCCTGCTCTCGGTGGCGGTCGCGGCGATCTTCTTTCTGGTCCAGCGGGACTACAAGCGGCTCTTTGCCTATTCCAGCATCGAACACATCGGAATCGCCCTGCTGGGCTTCGGCGTCGGCGGGATCGGTGTGTTCGGCGGCGCCTGGCACTTGCTCAATCACGCGCTCGCGAAGTCCGCGGCCTTCTACGGCGCCGGGCTCGTTCTGCTACGGCATGAACACAAATTGGTGGAACGGGTGTCCGGGCTCCTGAGGAGCATGCCGCTCGCGGGCGCCGCCATCTTATTGTCCGGCGTGGCCTTGGCCGGCATGCCGCCGTTCGGACTGTTCGCAAGCGAGGTGCTGATCGCGGCTGGAGCCTTCACCGCCAGACCAGACGTGGCCTACGCGTTCCTGGCTCTCCTTGCGCTGGCATTCGCGACCCTGCTCTACCAGGTCTTTCGCATGGCGTTGGGCGAGCCGGTCGAACCGGGACGAGCGTTGGGGTGGCCATGCCGACTGTTCACCGCGACGGCGGTCGGTGTGAACCTGGCTGTGCTGGGGTTGATCGGCCTGCAGGTGCCGTCGGGGTTCAACACGTTACTGAGCGCCATCGTGCGGATCTTCGGTCCCGGAATGGGCTCACCATGACTGACGCGCGGTGAGGTGACCTCGTGGCGGATGCACAGACGGCAATCAGCCAACTGAACGAGGCGTTCGGAAATGCCATCGTAGGCGTGAGCGATCTGCACGGGACGCCGGTGCTGCGCCTGGGCGTGAAGGACCTGCCCGTCGTGGCCCATTACATTCACACCCACCCCGGCTTGCGCGGGGCCCTATCACTGCTCTGGGCGGTGGACCATCGGCCGCGCGAGGCGCGTTACGAACTGTGCTACCTGTTCACCCTCTCGGAATGTCGGGACTGGCTCCTGCTCTGTACCGACCTGCAGGGCGACGACCGGTTATTCCATTCCATCACGCCGCACATCCATGCAGCCAAGTGGTACGAGCGCGAGATCCGCGACATGTTCGGCTTGATCCCGCAAGGGCATCCCGATCTGCGCCGGCTCGTCCGGCACGAGCATTGGCCGAAGGGCACGCATCCGCTCAAGAAAGATTTTCGGTGGGACACCGTCCTCGAACAGGCGCAGGGGGAGTACGCGTTCCGCCGCATCGAGGGCGAGGGGGTATTCGAGGTGCCGGTCGGGCCGATCCATGCGGGGATCATCGAATCCGGGCATTTCCGCTTTTCCGTGGCCGGGGAACCGATCATGCAGCTTGAAGTCCACCATTTCTGGAAGCACCGGGGAGTGGAAAAGCTGTTCGAGCAGCTGCGGTTGACGGACGCCGTCCCGCTGGCCGAACGGGTGTCCGGCGACACGACCATCGGCCACAGTCTCGCGTACTGCCAGGCGGTCGAAACACTGCTTGGGATCCACGTCCCGCCGCGCGCCCATTACCTCCGCAGCCTCTTCCTCGAACTCGAGCGGCTGCACAATCACCTGGGCGACGTCGGCGCGATCTGCAACGACACCGCCTATGTCCTGGCCCATGCCCATTGCGGCCGGATGAAAGAGCGGATCCTGCAGCTCAACGATCAGTTGGCCGGCTCGCGCTTTCTCCGCGGCGTCATTTGCGTCGGGGGCGTCTCCCTCAACCTGACCGACCATCAGGTGGCTCAGGTGACGGCGGAGCTCAATGCCATCGAGACGGATTTTTCGGAGCTCGAACGCATCCTGTTCGCCAACGCCTCGCTCACCGATCGTCTGGAGACGACGGGCGTCCTGAATGAGCGCGCCGCCTGGGACCATGCCGCGATCGGCGTCGTCGGCCGTGCCTCAGGGATGGACCGAGACATCCGCCGCGATCGGCCCTTTGCGGCCTACGAGGAGCTTCAGCCAAAGATAGCGCTCTACCGTTACGGCGACGTGCGCGCCAGAATGCGCGTGCGCATGGATGAAATACACGAGTCTGCGCGGCTCATTCGGGACATACGGGCACGGATGCCGCAAGGGCCGGCCCTGGCCGAGCCGTCAGGAGCGCCGAAGCCGGGCGAGTGGGCGCTCTCGGCGGTCGAGGGGTGGCGGGGGGAGATTCTCTATATGGTGATGGCCGGCGAGCAGGGGCAGATTCACCGGTGCAAAGTGCGCGATCCCTCGTTCGTGAACTGGCCGGCGATCCAGTGGGCGGTCTTGGGCAACATCATCCCGGACTTCCCCCTTATCAACAAGAGCTTCAACTTGTCGTACGCCGGTAACGACCTCTGAACGTAAGGCGTTCGGCGAGGGAGCTCCGTCAGAGAGGAAAGACCGATGTTCCGCATTCTGAAGAAAAGTCTCAAGACCGGCGTGGTCACGGGCCAGCACCCGAAGGCTGACGCGCCCCGAGAGCCCGCCAGCCCTGAAGCGGTCCAAAAGACAAAACCCTTCACACGCTCGCTCGCCATCCGCGAAGTGGACACGGGCTCCTGCAATGCCTGCGAGATGGAGATGAATGCGCTGGCGAATCCGGTCTACGACGTTGAGCGGTTCGGGGTGCACATAGCCGCCTCGCCGCGTCATGCCGATGCATTGGTCGTCACCGGCCCCGTGACGGTGAACATGACTCGGGCGCTGAAAGACGTGTACGAGCAGACGCCGGATCCCAAGATCGTCATCGCGTTGGGAGACTGCGCCATCAACTGCGGCATGTTTAAGGGAAGCTATGCGGTCACGGGTCCGGTCGAACGACACGTCCCGGTGGATGTCCGCATCCCCGGCTGCCCGCCGCGTCCGGCTGAGATCCTCAAGGCCCTGGCAGAGCTTCGAGAAGGGAAAAAGCCCTAGCGCCAGTGATGAATCGTTATTCCTCGCGGCGCGCAACCCACAAGACTTCGGTATTCACGATCGTCCACACCCGGCCGCGCCGGTGCAGCAGCACCAGCAATCCAGCCCCACTCCCATCGGGTCTGTTGTCGCCCACATAGATCAGCGCCTGATCCTCACGCCGATTGAACCCCACGCGGGAAAACTCCAAGATACCGATGGTCGGAGGCGCGTCCTGTGCGAGGTCGGTTGGAGAGAATTCGGCAGGGATCGGCCCAAGGGAGACCTCAGGCTCTTCCAGTTCTCCGTCCGAGACAAACCGATAGGGCACCCCGAAGTGAAACTTGGCCTCCAGTCGAGACGGGCGTCGCGTCTTCAGGAGAAAATCCGCCACCAGGTCCGGTTCGAGCCTGCCTTCGAAGAATCGGTTCTCGTCGAAGTAGGCTCGGTCGGGGGGGTTCCGCTCCTCCGGACCAAGCCGAGTGACCGTCAGCCGCTCGATCATGACAAGGCTCGTCCGGGAGGTCAGGAATTTCGTCTGAATCACCTGATCGTAGAGAGTGTACTCTTCAGGCGGAACAGGTTCCGGTCTGTCCTCCGCGCGTTCGACCGGGCCGGCACCCGCCGGGTCAGCCAGCACAAGCAGGAACGATGTCAAGAGCAGGTGGGCAAGAGGCAGGGTCATGCGCATACACGTGAGAATAGCCTGTAGGAGAACAATGGTCAAACCGCTCCCGATCTCGCCCGAAGGAACATCCGAGGTTTGCATTTCACTCCGAAAGAGCCCTAGAATCCGGCCCTGGATCGAGAGTCCAGGCCTTGATTTCAGTGGGAGTCGTCCGTATGACCAGACCTGACCGTTCGAGAAGCGATCTCCGTTCCCTCTCCACCCTCATCGGCCCTATCCTCTTGATCATCGTCGCGGCATCGGCTTCCGGCTGCAATCCGGACGAATCGCCACCGTTCAAGGAGGAGAACGAACGCCTGCGCAAGCAAGCGGTCAAGCAGGAATCAGTGATCGTGTCGCTGCAGGAAGGGAACAAGGTCATGCAGCAGCAGATCGACCTACTCAACCGGGAGCTGCGGGAAGCCAAGAAGGAAACCGAGCGCGTGGAGGCGGAGCGGAGCGCCGTGGCCGCGACGCTAGGGACGAAGGTGGCGGAGAACAAGAAGTTGGCTGCGGAAGCTGAGCAGACAGCCGCAAGGAAGGCGCAGGCCGCCCAGACGCTGCGCGTGGAAGACACGGGCGGTCAGTCCGAAGAGCTCCCACAGGCCCTTGCCGCGGTCGGCAAAGCCGCAGAGGAGGCGTTGGCTCGGAACGGGTATACCGTCCGGGTCAGCGTGAAGACGGATCAGAAGGCGGTGTACGTGACGGAGCGCAAGGTCTCGGCGCCCGCGTCACTCGAGGTGTCCGGCTTTCGGAACCAGTATCTGGTGTCGCTCCAAACGCTCCCCTCGAAAGGCACCCGCTTGAGCGTCAAAGCCGACTTCGAGAAGATGGCGCAGGGAGGCCGCATCCTCGCGGCCGGCCCCGACGAGACCGCCGAGATCGAGAAACGGCTGATTGCCGAAATTCGCAAGGCCCTGGCCCCTGGAAAGGTCTAGGGTGACTGATCGCTTTGCCCGACAGTTCGTGAGTTCTTGATAGGAAGGAGACCGAGGATGTTGAGAGAATTTAAAGAGTTTGCCATGCGCGGGAACGTGCTCGATATGGCGGTTGGCATCATCATCGGTGCAGCCTTCGGCAAGATTGTCAGCTCGTTCGTCAACGACGTCATCATGCCGCCGATCGGGTTGCTGGTTGGCAACGTTGATTTTTCCAACCTGTTCATCAACCTGTCGGGACAGTCCTATGCCTCACTGGCCGCCGCGAAAGCCGCAGGCGCACCCGTCGTCGCCATCGGCGTGTTTCTCAACTCCGTCTTTGACTTCCTCATCGTGGCCTTTGTGATCTTCCTGCTGATTCGCCAAGTCAACCGGATGAAACGTCAGACGGAGGTGCCGGCCGTTGCACCGAT
>MNDM01000040.1 GCA_001914955.1 Nitrospirae bacterium 13_2_20CM_2_62_8
ATTTTCGGACCCGTGCTGGCGGTGATGCGGGCGCGAGACTTCACCGAGGCGATCCGTTTCGCGAACGCCACGCCCTATGCGCTGACCGGCGGCGTGTATTCACGGAGTCCCGCGAATATCCAGACAGCCCGCGAGACCTTCGATGTGGGCAACCTCTACATCAACCGGCCCATCACCGGCGCGCTGGTTGGCCGCCAGCCCTTTGGAGGACATCGCCTGTCCGGAGTCGGGACCAAGGCCGGTGGCGAAGGCTACCTGGCTCAATTCATGGTGGCGCGCGTCGTGAGCGAGAACACGCTGCGCCGGGGGTTCGCACCGTTGGAGTGAAGCCGTGTCCGTCTTGACCTCCGCTTCCTCGAGTTCCTCCGTGATCTCGGTGACCAGACCCCGGTCCGACGCAAACGGGGGGATCTCCTGCCTCTCGACATACTTGACCAGCCCCACGCCCTTGGCGAACCACGCCGTCATGGTATCGGTTCCAACCGCGGTGCGCTGAGCGCCGGACAGATGGATCTGCATCGTCATCCGAGCCTCGATCCGGAGGGCGTCCGGGTAGGAACCGGAGGGGACTGACACGGTCTCCTTGCCGACCACGGTGACCGACGCTTGCACGTCTGCCTGCTCGTTCTTGTCATCGCCATCGAGATCACTGCCGAAATTGAGCCCCTTGCGGTCGAATTGCTGAAAAGAGGACGGGAACTCGAGCGGAAATCGAACGATCTGATAAGGAACCAACTGCTTTTCCAGCGCGGTGCCCGGCTCGGAGCCGTAGTACACGATCCCGGCTGCATCACGCCGATAAAAGCTGTCTGAAGGACCGTGGTTCCCCGGATTGGTATCGTGAAACACCTTCACGTTGACGCCCTTGATCGTATCGGCTCCCTTCACGGTGGACACATTGACGAACCCATTGCCGATTTTCTGGAGGGGGACATCGACCACCTGGCCCCGGTAGCGCCATCGGCTGCCCATCGAATCCGGGAAATAATCGTCCGCATTGGCGACCGTCTCGGCTCTCGGCGCGGCGGACCCCGGGTCATGCAGGCCCGGCCCCAGGGTCAGACTCAACCCCACGAAGCCTATCACCCCGACATGGACCCGAACCCTCTGCACCGTGGTTCCCCCCCGCGCTTCTCTCTTGCACCAGATGATCGCCACCGTAGCATAACTCCTGAAGAGCAGCAAGGCCCGAACCAGAGACCTGACCGCCTCTCCGGCCGGCCCGCTTCGGCGGGAGGCGCACACATGCGGCGTCGGCTCTTTGCCCTGCAGGCGTGCCTCGCCGCGCTCATCCGCTGAGCTTGCCTTTATGTCGCGCATTCAATGATAATACCGCCCGCGAGGCGCGCATGCCGACATCGTCGCTGGCCGGGATCTCCCCTTCATCCTCGCCAGTCCCCCATCCCACGGTCCTCGTCACCGGCGGCTCTCGCGGGATCGGCCGCGCCATCTGTCTGGAGTTTGCGCAGGCCGGTTGGCGGGTCGGCGTCCACTACCGGGAACGCCAGCAGGACGCTGACCGAACCGCCGCCTGGATCAAGGATCGCGGCGGCGAGGGGTTCACGTTTTGCGCCGACATCCGGGACGCCCGGCAAGTGGACGCCATGGTTCGAGCCCTCGGGGCCCGGTGGGGGAGGCTGGACGTGATGGTCTGCAACGCGGGGCAGGCCTCCAGCGGGCTCCTGCTTCGCATGCGTCCGGACGAATGGGCGGCCATCATCGACACCAATCTGACGGGGACGTTTCATTGCCTCAAGTCGGCGGGCAGGCTCATGCTGTCACGGAGGGATGGCGCGGTGATCGTGGTGAGCTCGTTCGCGGGTGTGCAGGGAAGGAGCGGGCAGTCTGCCTATGCCGCCTCGAAAGCCGGCTTGTTGGGATTGGTGAAAACTGCGGCCCGGGAATGGGGGCACCACAATGTGAGAGTGAACGCCCTGTTCCCGGGCTGGCACAACACCGACATGTCAGAGGCTGCCATGCCGGACAAGGCCCGCTTGCACGACCATGCGCTGGGACGCTCCCCTGATCTGGAAGAAATCGCCCGGTTCGTCCATCATCTGGCGCTGATGAAGGACGCGTCAGGCCAGGTCTGGAATCTGGACAGCCGGATTCTTTAGAGAACAGGTAAGAGCGAGGCGCAAGTAGCCAGCAGCTCAGCACCGCTCGCTCTTGCGGCTCAAGGCGATCCTCGCGTTTGGCCGCTCGCTATTCGCTATGGGCTCCCTTCTATGACTCGAGGCTGTTTCGTCACCGGCACCGATACCGGCGTTGGAAAAACCGTGGTGGCGGCAGCCCTGGCGATCTGCCTCAGGCAGCGTGGCCTCAACGTGGGGGTCATGAAGCCTGTGGAAACGGGCGTCGGGGAACGCGGCTCCACCCTGTCCGATGCTGAGTACTTACGGGCCGCCGGAGGAGCGGTGGACCCTGTGGACGCCATTGGTCCCTACCGTCTCGCGGCTCCGCTGGCTCCCCTGGCAGCCGCCAGGCAAGCGGGAACCGTCATTGAGATGGACCGCATCCTGACGGCGTACGAAAGGCTTGCAGCCGGTCATACGCTGATGGTGGTGGAGGGCATCGGAGGGGTACTAGTGCCGATCGGCCATCACTTCAATGTCCGCGACCTCATCGCCCGGCTCGGGCTCCCGACCGTGGTGGTCGGACGGGCCACGCTGGGTGGCGTGAATCACGCCTTGCTGACGGTCGAGGCGCTGAGACAGCGCCGGATCGCCATTCTCGGGATCGTGCTGAATCACGCCGCGATCCCTTCGGAGCCATCCTGGAAGAGGCCGGATGCGATCGACACGAGACAGGGAGATTCCACGGTCGAGCTGGTGAAGGAGCTGAGCGGAGTCCCGGTGCTCGGTCCACTTCGCCATGAGCCCATGCTCGCTCAGGCACGGGACGCAGGATTGGGCAAGGTGGCCGCGGAGGACGCCGTCCGCACGCTTGCCGATCTGATCATGAAAGGCGTGCCATGAACGCCCGGACTGCTCCCGCAATGTCAAGTGAGTCCATGATCGCGGAGACGACGGCCACTCCGTTCGCTCCCGCCCCGATCACCGCCTCCACCGCATCAACAGTCAAGCCGCCGATCGCAAAGATCGGTAACCGCGTCAGCGGCCGAATCTGGCGGAGCCCCTCTATGCCCATGACCGGTTCGTGGCGAGGCTTGGTGGCGGTTGGAAAGATCGGCCCAAACCCCAGGTAATCGGCCCCACCCTCGGTCGCATCCCGGACCTGGGCCGCCCCATGGGTCGAAACCCCGATGATTTTCCCGGAGCCCAGCACGCTCCTGGCTAGGGACAGGGGAAGGTCGTCCTGGCCCAGATGGACTCCGTCGGCATCCACCGCCAAGGCAAGGTCGCATCGGTCGTTGACCAACAAGAGCGCCCCCGCATCCGCTGACGCCCGCCGGAGCGGGAGGGCCTGGCGGTACATCTCTAACGCTGAGGAGGTCTTGTCACGGTACTGAAAAAGCCGGGCCCCCCCGGACGCGGCCTCCCTCAGCACATCCACGAGCGATCGGCCTCGCAACGCCTGCGCATCCAAAATCACATAGAGGCCCTTGAGGGAGGAGGCATGGATGAAGGGAACAGACACTGGCTAAGTAATCATGCGCAGGGGGTTGGAGACTAGGGGCCGTCTCAGACGGAATCGTGGGCGAGCAGCCGCTCCAGAAAGCCTGTCGAGATCCGGCCTTTTTGAAACTCGGCATCGTTGAAAATTCGCACGTGCAGCGGGATAGTGGTCTTGATGCCTTCGATCACGAACTCGTCGAGGGCTCGTCTCATCCTGGCCATCGCCTCCTCGCGGTTCTGGCCGTGCGTGATGAGTTTCGCGATCAGCGAATCGTAGTTGGGCACGACCGTGCTCTGGGACTCCATCGCCGAATCCACCCGGACGCCGAACCCTCCCGGGGGACGGAAGCGCGTCACCAGACCGGGACAGGGGGTGAACTTCTCCGGACATTCCGCGTTGATCCGGCACTCGAAACTGTGCCCCGTCAGCCGGACATCCTGCTGACGGAATGCCAGCGGGAACCCCGCGGCGATCCGGATCTGCTCCTTGATGAGATCAATGCCCGTCACCATCTCCGTCACCGGATGCTCGACCTGGATGCGGGCATTCACTTCCATGAAATAAAAGTTCTGATCCTTGTCCAGCAAGAACTCGACCGTGCCGGCGTTACGATAATGAACCGCCTTCACCACTTCGGTCGCCACCCGACCGATCTCCCGCCGCAACCGGTCGTCCACCGCCGGTGAGGGAGTCTCCTCCACCAGCTTCTGGTAGCGCCGCTGGATGGAACAGTCGCGCTCTCCGAGGGACACGACCCGTCCACGCTCATCGGCCAGCACCTGAACCTCGATGTGTCGGGGCTCGAGAAAGTAGCGCTCCAGGTAGACCCCTTCGTTCCCGAACGTGGATTTCGCTTCGGTCTGAGCGGCCTGGAACGCCCGGACAAGCTCCTCCTCCTTGTTCACGACCCGCATCCCGCGCCCACCCCCGCCGGCACACGCCTTGATGATCACGGGAAACCCGATCTTGCGAGCGGCTTCGAGCGCCTCGCTCTCGCTGCGAAGCTCGCCGGGGCTGCCGGGAAGAACCGGAATTCCGCGGCCCCCCAAGATCTCCCTCGCCTTCGCCTTGTCCCCGAACACCGCGATGTTCTCGGAGGTCGGGCCGATGAATTTGACCCCGATTGATTCGCAGACCTCGGCAAAATGGGCGTTCTCGGCCAGGAACCCGTAACCCGGGTGAATCGCCTCGGCGCCCGTGACCTCGGCGGCGCTCAGCACGTTCGGAATGTTGCGGTAGCTGAGGGCATCCTCGGCGGGACCGATGCAGACGTGCTCATCCGCGGCCCGCACATGCATCGCGTTCGTATCCACGTCGGAATGGATCGCGACCGTCCGGATACCGAGCTCCTTGCAGGCTCGGATGACCCGGAGGGCAATCTCCCCACGATTCGCGATCAGAATCTTCTTGAACATCGGCTGACTCCTGCGTCGGGATCAGACGATCAGGGCGCTGGTGCGGGATCGATCAGGAACAACGGCTGGCCGAACTCTACGGGCTTGGTGCTTTCAGCAAGGATCTTGACGATGCGTCCGTCCACTTCGGATTCGATCTCATTCATCAGCTTCATCGCTTCCACCACGCACAAGACCTGTCCCTTCTTGACGACATCGCCCTCCTCGACGTACGGATCGGCGTCCGGAGACGGAGATCGGTAAAAGGTTCCGACGATGGGGGACGTGATGGTCACCTTCCCGACCGTGTCAGCCGGGCCCGAGTCTGCGAGGCGCTCCGCGTGCCTCTCCAAGCCGGCGGGAACGCTGTCCCTCGCTGCGGCGGCCTGGCCGGGACCTGCCTCGCGTTTCACATAGATTCTGAACCCATCCCGTTCATACTCCAGCTCCGCGAGGTTGTTCCGCTTCAGCACGTCGATCAGCTCTTGGATTTCCCGATGCTGGTCAACGCCCATGCCGATGAACTCCTGGCTTCCCGATGAGAGGTCGGGGAAGGGATTCGGCACCGCAGCCAGTTGGCCGGGTTCTTTCCTCGGGCGAGGAGGGACGCGGGCTTTGCTCACCGTACACGCTCCACGTATTCGCGGGTTCTGGTATCGATCTTGATGACCTCGCCGACTTCCAGGTACAGGGGGACCTTGATGGTCGCGCCGGTTTCCACCACGGCAGGCTTGGTCCCGCCCGAAGCGGTATCTCCTCGGACGCCGGGTTCCGCGTCAACCACTTTGAGTTCGATGAAAATCGGCAACTCGACGGCGATCGGCTGGTGCTCATACACGAGGATCGTCGACACCATGTTTTCTTTCAGGAGGTCCGCGTTCTCACCCAATTGCTTCTTCTCGTAGGTAAACTGCTCGAAACTTTCGGTGTCCATGAACGTGTACGAGTCTCCCGCCGCATACAAGAACTGCATCTCCCGCTCTTGCAGATCGGGCTCCTTAAACCGCTCCCCGGACCGGAACGTCCGATCAAGCAGATTGCCGGTCTTGTAGCTTTTCAATTTGGTTCGCACGAATGCTCCGCCCTTGCCGGGCTTGACGTGCTGAAACTCGACGATGTAATAGGGCTCTCCCTCGAGTTCGAGACGAGCCCCGTTGCGAAAATCCCCCGTCGAAATCACGAATCATTGCCTCCCTTCCCTCGTCGAGGTCCTCCGGCGTCATTGTGCTGCGGCCGCCCGCGTCGCCTTGAGATGCTCGACCGCGGCCTTGATTCCGAGCAGATACCCTGTCGGGCCGAACCCGGAGATCTGGCCCAGCGCGACCCCCGCGATGTAGGACCGATGCCGAAACTCCTCGCGCCGGTAGATATTCGTCAGGTGAACCTCGATGGTCGGGAGCGCCACCCCCGCGATCGCATCACGAAGGGCGACGCTGGTATGGGTATAGCCGGCTGGATTGATCACGATCGCATCGAATCGATCTCCCGCGTCCTGAATCCAGGTCACGAGCTCCCCTTCCTGATTGGAATGCCTGATCTCGACCTGCACTCGTTCTTGCTTGGCCAGCCTGGTAATTGCGGTATTGATCGCCTTGAGCGAGACATCCCCGTACACGGGCCGCTCGCGCTTCCCCAGCATGTTGAGGTTCGGGCCATGCAAGACAAGAACGCGGAACATAGGCATCGCATCCGGACGCCGACTCACGACCGGAACCGAACATTCAGTCTGGTGGGTGAAGCGATGGCCATTCTAGCAGCCTCAGACGGAAGGGTCAAACGAAGCACGCAAGTTGTGCTGGGCGATGCCGCGCGTCTACATCTTTCCGAGCGGTCGCGTCTGGGCGGGGCCCTTGCTCGTCCACGCCAGCCCCAGCACGGCGTCCAGTATGCGATCAGCCAGGATGCGTTTCGGCATCAGGTCGAGCTGGGTCACATGACCGTCGCGATCGACCAGGACCGCCGCGTTGGTATCCGTCCCGAACCCGGAGCCCTCAGCCGCGATATTATTTCCGACGATGAGATCGAGCCCTTTTCGTCCCAGTTTCTCCTTCGCATGCTCTATGACGTGCCCGGTCTCGGCCGCGAATCCCACCAGGACCTGGCTGGTTCTCTGCTTGGCCAGCATCTCCAGAATATCGCCGGTCGGCTCCATCTCCAACCTCTGCAGAGACGTCGCACCCTTTTTGATCTTCTCGGGCGACGGCCGTTTGGGACGGACATCGGCCACCGCGGCGGCCATGATCACCACCGTCGACCACGCAAACCGGGAGATCAGCGCTTTCCCCATCTCCTCCGCCGTGCAGACCGGCACATGCTCCACGCCTCTGGGAACCTCGAGCGCGGTGGGCCCGCTCACCAGCACGACCTCGGCTCCACGTTCACGGGCAGCCTGCGCGACCGCATACCCCATCTTGCCGGACGAACGATTGGAAATGTACCGGACCGGGTCAATCGCTTCCTGCGTCGGTCCCGCCGACAGCAGGACTCGCTGGCAGACCCAGTCCCGCCGCGGACTCAATCGCGCCTCGATAGCGGCGAGGATGACGCGCTCCTCGGTCAAACGGCCCCTTCCCACCCGCCCCGAGGCGAGGGGACCCTCTTCCGGTTCGAGCACCGTCACGCCTCGACCGCGCAAGGTTTCCGTGTGGGCCTTGACCGCGGCGTGGTCCCACATGCCCCCGTCCATCGCCGGGGCCAGTATGAGTGGACAACCGGCGCTGAGCAGGATCGTGCTCAGCAGGTCATCGGCCAGCCCAAGCGCGCATTTCGCGAGCACGTTCGCGGTCGCGGGTGCGATCACCATCACATCGGCTCGCTCCGGCAAGGTCAAATGAAGCATCTCCTGACTGGCAGCGAACAGATCGGTCGCGACGGAGTGCCCCGAAAGCACCTCAAAGGTGAGGGGGCGCACGAAGCGCGTGGCCGACTCGGTCATCACCACCGTGACCTCGGCCCCCTCCTGCACCAGATCGCGGACCAGTCCAACGGCCTTGTACGCGGCGATGCTCCCGCTCACACCGAGCAAGATCCGCTTTCCCAGAAACCGGAGGTTCGCTGCGGGCGGCATGATGGTTCTCCCTAGCCCGGATTATTCATGAGCGTCGTTGCGAGACAGGTGAGACCGAAGCCCGCCACGGGTGCTCGCAAGTGAGGGCGACGCAGGCGTATTCGCTGCAATACGTCGAGGAGACCGAGCGAGAACAGCCGTGCCGGACGAGAGGATCGCCTGTCGGAGTAGATGTTTCATGAATAGTCCGGGCTAGTCCTTCGCCTAGTCCTCGGCTTCGGGCTCGGGGGCTTTGGGGGAGTCATCCACGTAGACGCTCAGTTCTTTCTTGATTTCGCGGGCATCCTCGCCGGTCGACGCCATCGCCATCCGTTCCACTTCACTTTCCCTGCCCCGCTTCGCGTCTTTCATCGCTTGGCGGGCTTCCTTACCCGCGAGGAACTCGATGAGACCCTGCAGAACTTCATCGAGCGCGATCGTGGTGTCCTTCGTGAATTTCGACACCCCGAGAGGCTTTCCACCCTGCAGGAGATGCTTGGCACGTTGGGATGCAGCCAGCACCAACCGATGACGGGAATCAAACCGTGCGTGTCTGTGCTCAGGCAACAAAGACAATGCATCCATCATCGCTTTTGCTTCTCCTCCTCGATTGCGACGGACACCCCGCGGTCCGCCGGCTTCTCGTCCTTCCCCCGAATAAAGTTCTCCTCGATCCAGGTCATATCTATTCGCTTCGTCTTGATCCGCTCGGCGAGGACGATGGCTTCCAACTCTATCAGCGCCTGCTTCATGTCCTCGTTCCGAACGATGTAGTAATAGTCGCGGTAGCTCCACACTTCTTCGCGAGCCTTCTGGAGTCGTCGGTTGATCTCCTCCGGCGAGTCCGCGCCCCGCTGGATCAGTCGAGCCCGCAGTGCCTCAATGGAGGGGGGCATGATATAGATGAAGATCGCATCCGCGAACTTCTTCTTGATCTGGATCGCGCCCTGGGCGTCAATCTCACACAGCACGTCCACGCCTTTCTCGATCATCTCGGTCAGCGCGGTTCTGGGAGTGCCATAGAACGACCCGTACACAGGCGCCCATTCGGCGAATTCGTTCCGATTCACCATCTCCTGAAACAGGCCCTCCTCGACAAAGAAATACTCCCGACCGTGAAGCTCATCCGGTCGAGGCTTTCTGGTTGTATAGGAGATCGAGTGCCGGAGCCCGGGCACCACCGAGATGAGCTCCTTGCACAACGTCGTTTTTCCGGCACCGGAGGGCGCCGACACGACAAATAACAACCCTCGTCGTTCCATTGCCTTCTTGTCTCCCTGGCTTCGCCTCAACTCAATGGCTGAACTCGCCGAGGCGGCGTGGCGTCACTCGATATTCTGCACCTGCTCCCGGACCTTTTCCAGTTCGGACTTGATCTGCACGACGTGCGTCGAGATCTCCGCATCATTGGCCTTGGACCCGATCGTGTTGACCTCTCGCCCCATTTCCTGGAGCAGAAAATCCAGAGTCTTCCCCACCGGCCCCCGGCTGTTCAGCGCCGCGGTGAATTGCGCGAGATGGGACTCGAGCCTGGTCAGTTCTTCGGTCACGTCGCACCGATCCGCGTAGAGCGCAATTTCCTGATGGAGGCGTCCCGAATCAGCCTGTCCTGAGCCGACCAGCTTCTCCACTCTGGCCTTCATGCGTTCGAAATACTCCTGAACCACCAGCGGCGTTCTCGTCGCGATGCTGGCCGCGGCCTGGCGAACGACCTGCATTCGGCTTTTGGCGTCGCGCGCGAGGGCCGCGCCCTCACGCCGGCGCATCGCGTCGAGATCGGCCAAGGCGCCGGTCATCAAACGCCTGACGATCCCGGTCATCCGCCGGTCGACGACCGGCTGATCCGACACCGAGACGATATCCCTGAACCCCGCGAGAAGCGCCACGTCGATCGTTCCGCCGAGACGGAGGTCCTGCTTCAGATCGCCAAGGAGACGATGGTACTGCTTGGCGAGGGAGCGGTCAAGGCTGATGGTTCTTCCGCTGTCCTTCCCGCCATGCAGCGAGACCGCCAGTTCGACCCGTCCGCGCGTGCAACGACGCTGGATCCTCCGCTTGAAGTCGTCCTCCAGAGAAGACAGCGCTCTCGGCAGACGGATAACGACCTCGCAGAAACGGTGGTTGACGGAACGCAACTCCGCCACCACCGAGCCGCCGCGCCAGACGGCCTCCCGCCTTCCATAGCCGGTCATGCTGGTGATCATCGTGGTCGCTTGCCCGCCCAGTTGCACTCCGAGTACACGGCGCATTCCTCACACTTCGGCTTCCGAGCCACACAGACATACCGACCGTGCAAGAGGAGCCTCTGCGAGCCCAGTGTCCAGGCTCGGCGAGGGATGAGCTGCTGCAGCGCGTGCTCGATTCGCGTCGGATCCCCGCTTGCCGCCAATCCGAGTCGCTGCGAGACCCGTTTCACATGGGTGTCCACGACCACGGCCGGCTTTCCGAAACAGGTCCCCAGGATCACGTTGGCGGTCTTCCTCCCGACACCTGGGAGCGTCACGAGCGCGTCCATGGTGTCCGGCACCTCCCCGCTGAACTGCTCGGTCAGCACGCGGCCGCAGGCGACGAGATTTCGCGCCTTGCTCTTGTAGAATCCGGTCGGCCGGATGATCGCCTCGAGCTGAGCGGGATCGGCTCCAGCGTAATCCACTGCCCGGCGGTAGCGGCTGAACAACTTCGGCGTGACCTGATTGACCCGTTGATCGGTGCATTGAGCGGACAGGATCGTCGACACCAGCAATTGCAAGTGGTTTCGGTGCGACAGCTCAACTTTTGCCTGAGGAATGCTCCGCTCCAGGGCCGCCAGAATCCGCGTCACGCGTTTCCGGCCTGAACGCCCGGGCCCTGTGGCCTGCTGCTGCCCACCCCGATTCCCACGCATCCGGATCGCACCCGTGTCGATCACCGTTCGCCGATTCCGCTCCCGACTGAAGACGATGCCACCCTGATCGGGCCGGCATGCGCCAGCCGGAACTGCTGAAACCGATCCGCCAGAGTCCGCTCGAGGCAGTCGGTCAACGGCGTCAGCGTCGTCGGCTGGAGCGCCGAGATGCCGAGCGCCCGGTACCGGTGACACAGCGCCTCCGCCTCTTCCGGGGCCAGTCGGTCGCATTTATTGAAGACCAGCAGCCGGGGCATCCGTTCCAGCTCAAGCTCGGACAGGATCGCCTCGACCGACTCGACCTGTCCTTGTAGGTCCCTGGCGCTCGCGTCCACGAGATGCACCAAGAGATCGGCATCGCGGAGCTCTTCCAGAGTGGTACGGAACGCCCCCATGAGATCCTTCGGCAGATCGCGAATGAATCCGACCGTATCCGTGATGATCACCTCCCGGTCGCGGGGGAAACGTAACCGGCGACTGGAGGTATCCAGCGTTTCGAACGGACGATCCTGGACCGACACATGGCTCTCCGTGAGCGCGTTCAATAGAGTGGATTTTCCGGCGTTGGTGTACCCGACGATGGAAATGATGGGTACCATCCGGCGGAACCGGCGACCGCGTCGCTGGTCTCGGTGACGCGCGAACGCGCCGAGCTCGCGCTCGAGGTGGGCGATCCGATCGCGAACCCGGCGCCGGTCGGTTTCCAGCTTGGTCTCGCCGGGTCCCCGTCCTCCGATGCCGCCGCCCAACCGCGACAGCGCGGTGCTCTTCCCTGACAACCGGGGCAGCAAGTAGCGAAGCTGCGCCAGCTCAACCTGAATCTTCCCTTCGCGGCTGTGAGCCCGACGAGCGAAGATGTCCAGGATCACCTGCGTCCGATCGATGACCTTCATCTCGGTCACTTCAGCGATCGTCCTGATCTGGGCCGCCGTCAGATCTTGATCAAAAATGAGCAGGTCCGCGCCGCGTTGCAAGGCCTTGATCACCACTTCCTTGAGCTTGCCGCTACCCAGGAGGTATTTCGGGTGAATGTCCTGGGAGCGCTGGACCACCGACTCCAACACCGTGATCTCATCCGAGCGGACCAACTCGGCCAGCTCTTCCAACCGCTCCTCTTGATCCCCGCGGCTCCGCGTCGAGACGCTGATCAGGATCGCGGACTCCTGGCCGTCTTGCACGACATGGTCGGAGGCCACACGCGTCAACTCCGTTTCCAGCGCGTCCACGAAGGCCTCGCATTCCAACTGGAAGGAGTGGAACGGAGACGGGGCCCACACGTCGTAGACCTGCCCCCGTGGATTCGGCGGCAGGATATGAGCCAGGGACACATCGGCCGGCAACCCGTCGGGCCCCACGCCGATGGCGACGATCAGATCCAGTCGAAGGAGCGCCAGGTCGGTCAAGTCATCTTGCGTGAGCGGCTCGTTGTGGAGGTGCGTATGGACCAGCCTGACACCCCGCAACAACCGGCGCCCCAAACGGAATCTGGACAGGTCGGTGAGCACCAGTTCCCGCACGCTTCCGACGATCACCTGCTCGATAGCCCCGCGGCGGGTAATCACGAGCCCGATCTGGCGCCGGATCTCGTGGGATAATTCCGTGCAGGTCCTGGCCAGCTCCGGGGTGATCACTTTGTCGACCGGCACCCGGCGGCGGTACAGGTGCTCCAGCCGCACCAGGTGATTGGCCTTCAGCCCGTTGATATTTCCTTGTACGGTCGGGATCTTAGCTTCTCCTTGCAGCCGTCGCATTGTCGGTACAATACGCCGCGGGGGGGAGAGCCAATCGAATGCCAGCCGACTCCGCCCGCGAAGCCAGCCGCGCGCGGAGCCTCGAGTTCGCCGACACGCCCCCCACGACGGCCAAGGCCCGAACCTGACATCGTCGAACCGCGTCAAACGCTTTCTCCACCAGCACCTCCACGATCGCTTCCTGAAAACTGGCCGCCACATCCCCCACAGGCCGCGGCCGTCCTGACCGGTCGAGGTCCCGCAGATAGTACAACAACGCGGTCTTGATCCCGCTGAAGCTGAAATCCAGGCCGCCTTGTTTCAGATAGGGACGCGGGAAGCGAATCGCGCCCGCATCACCCGTTCGGGCCAACCGATCGATGGCCGGGCCACCCGGATACCCCAGTTCCAGCATCTTCGCCGCCTTGTCGAACGCCTCGCCGGCGGCGTCATCCAACGTGCGACCGAGCAACTGACAGGATCTGTTCCGGCTCACCAGATACAAATGGGTATGCCCGCCCGAGACCACCAGCGTCACGCACGGCGTCGGAAAGTCGGGTTGATCGATCCATGCCGACGCCAGATGGCCTTCCAGATGGTTGACCCCGATCAACGGGATCTGCATCGCATAAGCCAGCGCCTTGCCAAAACTCACTCCCACCAGGAGCGCGCCCGCGAGACCGGGCCCGCGGGTGACGGCGATCGCGTTCAGATCGGACCAGTCAATCGTCGCCCGCCTCATCGCCTCTAAGACCACCGCTTCCACGGTCTCGATGTGCCGGCGCGCCGCCAGCTCCGGCACCACTCCCCCATACGGTCCGTGCACCTCATCCTGGGAGGACAAGACGCTGGAAGCGACATGGCCCTGGCCCGTTACGACCGCTGCCGCGGTTTCATCACAGGAGGTTTCAAGGCCGAGGATTGTGGGGGCTGGTGACGGCACCTGATCGCTTTCGTTCAGTGAAGGGGCCCGTGGGGTGTTGGGACACGGAGCGAGAAGGCGCCGATGACCTGCCGAGACAGAACGACCCTCGTACCGATGAACGCTACGAGGGCCGTCACACCGTCCGTGACAGAATCCTGTGTGGCACGGAGGAGGGCCACGTCAGACCCCCGCCATGGCCTCCTCTTCGACAAACGCCGGCAGGTCATCCTTGAGCACGACCTTGATCTTGCGCGAGTCCTTGAACCGTCCCTTGATCAATTCTTCCGAGAGCGGATCGCCAATGCGCTTTTGTATGGTGCGACGCATCGGTCGCGCGCCATAGAGCGGCTGGTAGCCTTCTTTGATCAACCAAGTCTTGACATCCTCGCCGATCTCAAGTTGCACCCCACGCTCCACCAACCGGACGTTGAGCTCTCTGATCAGGATATCCAGGATGCCCATGAGATGCTCTTTGACAAGCTGATGGAAGACCACCACTTCGTCGATTCGGTTGAGGAACTCCGGGCTGAACGTCCGACGCAATTCAGCCAACACCTCCTCCTTCATGCGTTGATCGTGGTCACTCTGCTCCGTCCGGTGGAATCCGAGCGACACGCCTTTCTGGATAAGCTTGGTCCCCAGGTTGGAGGTCATGATGACCACGCTGTTCTTGAAATCGACCTTCCGACCCAGGCTGTCGGTCAGCACGCCGTCGTCCAGGACTTGCAAGAGCACGTTGAAGATATCAGGATGGGCCTTCTCGATTTCATCAAACAGCACGACCGAGTACGGACGACGACGCACCTTTTCGGTCAGCTGTCCGCCTTCCTCATACCCGACATAGCCCGGCGGGGCTCCGAACAGACGCGAGCTGGTGAACTTCTCCTGGTACTCCGACATGTCGATACGAATCAACGCGTCTTCGGTGTTGAAGAGGAACTCTGCCAGAGCCCGGGCCAGCTCCGTCTTTCCCACCCCCGTGGGTCCCAGGAAGATGAACGATCCGATGGGCTTCTTGGCTTCCTTCAGACCGGCGCGTGACCGGCGGATCGCCCGGCAGACCGCCGAGATCGCTTCCTCCTGCCCCACGATCCGCTTGTGGAGAAAATTCTCCATGTGAAGGAGCTTGGAGGATTCTTCCTCCTCCAGTTTGAACAGAGGGATCCCGGTGATCTTCGAGACCACATAGGCCACATCTTCCTTCGTGATGACCGGCTTCTGCTTCTCCTGGTTCTTCTTCCACTCCCGCTTGGACTCATCCAACAATTTCCGTAACCGTTCCTCCTCTTCCCGGAACTTCACCGCTTCTTCGAAGTTCTGCAGCGAGATGGCCAGCTCTTTCTCGCGAGAGATCTTCTTCAGCTCCTGCTCCAGCGCCTTGAGTTCACCGGGCAAGGAGTAGGTCTGCAACTTCGCCCGAGACCCCGTTTCGTCGATCAGATCAATCGCTTTGTCGGGCAGGAACCGATCCGTGATGTAGCGGTCCGACAGCTTGACCGCCTCGACAATGGCCTCTTCGCTGATCTCCACCCCATGATGCTCTTCATACCGGTCCCGAAGCCCCTGGATGATCCGGACCGTCTCATCGAGGCTGGGAGGCTGGACATAAATGGGTTGAAAGCGCCGCTTCAGCGCGCCGTCCTTCTCGATATGTTTACGGTACTCATCGAGGGTCGTGGCCCCGATACACTGGATTTCGCCCCGGGACAGCGCCGGCTTGAGCATGTTCGAGGCGTCGATCGAGCCCTCGGCCGCGCCGGCACCCACAAGGGTGTGGAGCTCGTCGATAAAGATGATGATGTTCCCGGCCTGCACGATCTCCTTCATGACCACTTTCAGGCGTTCCTCGAACTGACCGCGGTATTTGGTACCGGCGACCAGCGACCCCAGATCCAAGGCGATGACCCGCCGTGAAAGAAGATTATCGGGAACTTCCGACAGCACGATGCGCTGGGCCAACCCCTCCACGATCGCGGTCTTGCCGACGCCGGACTCACCGATCAAGGCCGGGTTGTTCTTGGTGCGGCGGCTGAGGATCTGCAACACCCGCTCGATCTCGTCCGCCCTTCCGATGACCGGGTCCAACTGGCCTTCTTGCGCCAGCTGAGTCAGGTCGCGCCCGAATTCATCGAGCGCCGGGGTGTTGCTCTTGCGGTCCCGCTCACGGGGCGCAGACTTGCGAAGAAATGTGACGGTCAACTGTCTCGCCGTCAGCAGATTGGCGCCCAGGCTCCGGAGAATTTTTCCGCCGATGCCCTCTTCTTCCCTCAACAGCCCGAGCAAGAGATGCTCGCTCCCGATGTGGTTGTGGCCGAGCAACCGGGCCTCCTCGACGCCGTATTCGATGACTTTCTTGACGCGCGGGCTGAAGGGAATCTCACCGAACGTCATCGTGGTGCCGCCACCGGGCAGGTTCCGTTCGATCTCAAGCCGAATCTGCTCCGAGGAGAGACCCATCTTCTTGATGATCATGAGGGCGATCCCGTCCGACTCACGGAGGATAGCCAAGACCAAGTGTTCGGTCCCCAGATAATCGTTCTGGTGACGCTCAGCCTCCTCCCTCGCCAGGATGATGATCTTTCGACCCTTATCCGTGAATCGTTCGAACATCCTTCCTCCTTCGTTCGTCGCCACGCGACGGAATCGCAGGAACTCTTCGAAATCGTTGCCGTAATTCTATCGGTCGGGCTATTGCCTGTCAAGCCCTTCGTTCGGTTCTTCGCCGCATGCTCCGGAAATCTACCGCAGCCGAGTCACCGCCAGCGTGCGTGGCGAGCGATCATTCGTTGACAAGAAAACGGACCTCCCGATACAATCCGACCCCACGTCTATTCGTCGCCCCGGTGCGTCACCGCCACGGGGAGCGGAGACCCATGAAGACGATCGGCATCCTCACCAAGCCCAAGTTCCCCGACGTCAAGCACATCCTCACAGACCTCGTCGCCTGGCTTCGAGAGCGCAAGAAAGAGGTGGTGTTTGACGCGAAGACTGCCGCGCTCATCGGCGAATCCGCGTCGCACCCAAAAACGCAGCTCGCGACACGGTCCGATATGGTCCTGGTGTTGGGCGGCGACGGAACCATGCTGAGCGCCGCGCGGCTCCTGGAGGAACGCGCCGTGCCCATCCTCGGGGTGAACATGGGAGGGCTGGGATTTCTCACGGAGATCACCCTCGACCAACTCTACCCGGCTCTCGAGAAGGTCTTCGCCCAGGAGTTCATGGTCGAGGAACGGCTGATGCTGCGTGCCGACATTCATCGCCACGGTGAGCACGTGGCGAAGGCGACGGTCCTGAACGACGTGGTCGTGAGCAAGGGCACCCTCGCCCGCATGATCGAGATTCAGATTCTGATCGACGGACAGTTCGTGACGCGTCTACGCGGGGACGGACTGATCGTCTCGACCCCGACCGGCTCCACCGCCTATTCGCTCTCCGCCGGCGGGCCGATCATCCACCCGACGGTCCAAGCCCTGATCCTCACCCCGATCTGTCCGCACACGCTGACCCACCGCCCGCTGCTGGTTCCCCGCGGCGTCGCCTTGGAGGTCACGCTGACCAGCCAGGTTGAGGGCGCGATGGCGACGTTCGACGGGCAGGTCGGCGTCGCCCTGGTGCAGGGCGACACGGTCGCCATCGCCGTCTCCGAGCACCGAACACAGCTCATCCGGCTCCCGGATCGGACGTACTATGACCTCTTGAGAAGAAAGCTGAAGTGGGGGGACAGCTAACGTGCGGCCGGGGCTCGTTCGCGCTCACGCCGTTCTTGGATGAGCGTCAGCATCAGTTCGTTGGACGGAAACTTGAATTCGCCGATAGAGTCGCGCGCCATGCCCTGTTCCTTCTCGATCGCCTCCAGGATTCTGAGGCTCTCCACGTCGATCGCCTGCACCGCTCGCGCCTGCAGCATCGTCCGAAGTTGACGAAGCACCCGCTCGTTCGTGCTGCGCTCCCGCGGGGGCCGTGATTCCAGGTATCGCACGAGGACCTCGGTGCACCATTCGCCGTCCCGCTTCGCGATCCCGACCAGGCCCTCGCTGGCCTTTCGCGCCCAGCCCGTCAGGAACACCCCCTCGATCACCTGCCCGGACGCTTCATCGTAGGCCTGAAACAGCGCATCGTCGGGATCGTTGCCGGTCGATGTCGGGTTCGTGACGAAGACCCCGTTCTTGTACGGCAGCCCGACCGTCTCGTCCACCCTGTCTCCCACGGCGAACACCACGCTGTCGCAGGGGAACTCGGAGAATTCCTTCAGCCCGACCGCCGCGAAATCCTGGCCCTTGGGCTCCAGCTTGGTTTCCTCGATCTGCACCCCCCGGACACGATTCTGCGCATCGGTCAACACCCGACGGGGAGAGGCCAGGAAACGGAACCCCATCTTCGTCGGGCTGGTCAGCGGCTCGCATTTGGTGAATTCGTCGGTCATTCCCTTGAGGATCTCGTCCGGGTTCTGCCCCACCGCTTCCAGCCGCGGGCGAAGACGGGCGAACTCCTGCGCCAGCGCCGCCCGATCAATGTTCGAACAGATGGCGCGAATCTCTTTGGGGTTGTACTTGCGCTCTGCAGGGCCGCGCCTCGCGATCGCGGTGACCTGCTCCACCTGTTTGTAGCGAATCAGCCAGTGGGCGATGTCGACCATCACATCGCCGACCCCGATGACGGCGATCTGCCGGCCCATCTCGAAGGGCCGCTCGCTGAAGCCGGGAAGCCTGTTGAAATGGTAGACCACGTCCTTCGCATGATAGACGCCGGTCGCCGAGTCGCCCTCGACGCCGATCGTCTTCGTCCCCTGGGCACCCGTGGCAAACACCAGCGCGCTGGCCTCCAGGCTTCGGAGGTCTTCGATGGTGAGGTCTTTGGTCCTGCCGACCGACACGTTCCCCAAATAGTGCACGTTCGGCCGTTCGATGATCTCCCAGTACGACTTCCGCAGCCCTCCCCGTAGCTTGAGCTTGCTCGGGAAAATGCCGTATTCCGCCAGGCCGCCAAACTTGATGTCTCGGTTCAGAATCACGACCTCATGCCCCGCCTTGGAAAGGAGGTTCGCGGCCGCCATGCCGGCCGGCCCGGCGCCTACAATAATAATGAGGTGTGCGTGGCCCATTCCCGAGGATGCCATGATGTGATTCCGGCCCTCTTCTCCGTCGCTCAGCCGACCGTCGGGCACGGGGATCGAAAAAGGTTCGCGGACTTTAGCATAGACGCAGAAGAATTGTCAAAAGCAACGGGCACTTGCACGGTTACCGAGCCATCTGGTGCTCGTCGGCGGCGATGCGGTCAGCCTCATCCCACCGGGGCATCGTCACCACGAAAAAAACGGCAGGGGTCCGGCCGAGAGGCGCGAACGTGTGGATCTGACCGGGTCGCACGCGTACCACGGATCCCGTCCGCACCGGGATCCGTTCCGATTCCAGGCGAAAGATCCCTTCTCCCTGAAGCAGATAGAGAATCTCCCGCGTATGCCGATGAAAGTGCGGGGGCAGAGCGGTCCGTACTTGGACCAGCAACGCACTCGAGTCTTGGTCTTCGATCAAGGGGGTGATGCGCAACTCCTCAGTCGGACCGATGGGGTGTCGGTCGAGCTGGTCACGGAGGTCGGCGAGATGGGGAAGGGTGACATTCGGAAGGTCGCTCGACAGGCCCGGCTGTTGCCCCCCGGCGCCGCCCGTCCAGACGGCCGGCGACGCGGAGACGCACAACAGACCGACAAGAGCAAACGCTCGGAGATGCCGCTTCATGGTCCTCTTCCGGCCGGGGCGCGGTCAGCGCCGCTCCCGCTTGCGCGGCTCCTCTCCCGGTTCCGTCATCCGCCACGGGTCCAGCAACGCATCGAGCCGGGCTTCCGGAAGGACCTGTTGACTCCGGGCGACCTCTCGCACGGTTTTTCCGGTCCGGTGCGCCTCCTTGGCAATCTTGGCAGCGGCTTCATAGCCGATCTCCGGCGCCAGCGCGGTACACATGGCCAGGCTCTGTTCGATCGAGTTTCGGCACCGCTCCTCATCGGCGGTGATCCCCTCAATGCACCGCAGCGCGAAATTTCCGGACGCGCGGGCGAGCAGCTCGATGGACTGGAGCAGATTGTGGGCCATCACCGGCAGCATGACGATCAGCTCGAAATTCGCGGCCTGTCCGCCCACCATGATGGTGACATCGTTCCCCATCACCTGCGCCGCCACCATGGTCACGGACTCCGCGATCACCGGGTTCACCTTGCCGGGCATGATGGAGGACCCGGGCTGCGTCTCAGGAAGGAGGATCTCGCCCAATCCGCATCGCGGTCCCGACCCCAACCAGCGGATGTCGTTCGCGATCTTCATCAGGCTCACCGCGACGGTGCGAAGCTCACCGCTGGCCTCCACGACGGAGTCCTGCGTGGACTGAGCCTCGAAGTGGTTCACCGCCTCCGTGAGGGGACACCCGATTTCCCTGGACAGCAGCGGGATCACGCGGGACGTGAAGTCCGGATGCGCATTGAGGCCGGTCCCCACCGCCGTGCCGCCCAGCGCCACTTCGCTCAGCGCCGTCTGTCCCCGCCGGACCCGATCCAGACCCAACTCGATCTGGCGGGCATACCCGCCGAACTCCTGGCCGAGCCGGATCGGCGTGGCGTCCTGGAGGTGGGTCCGGCCGATCTTCACCACGCTGTCGAATTCGCGTGCCTTGGCAGCCAAGGCCACGTGCAACCGGGTCAGCGCCGGCAGGAGCTGCCGCTCGATCATCTCCACCGCGGCGACGTGGATGGCGGTCGGAATGACGTCGTTGCTGGATTGCCCCAGGTTGACGTGGTCATTGGGGTGGATCAGCTTGCTGCCGCGCGCGCCGCCGAGCAACTCGGCCGCCCGATTGGCGATCACCTCGTTCGCATTCATATTGGTGGAGGTGCCGGACCCGGTCTGGAAAATGTCGACCGGGAATTCCGCATCCCAGCGTCCCTCAACCACTTCCCAGCTCGCCTTCCGGATCGCCTCCGCCACCTTCTTCTCGATCAAACCGAGCGACTCATTCACCGTCGCAGCAGCCCATTTGATCAATCCCAGAGCCCTTATGAAGGACCTGGGAAACCGAAGCCCGCTGATGGGAAAATTCCGAATCGCCCGCGCAGTCTGCACGCCGTAGTAGGCATCAGCGGGCACCGCCACCTCCCCCATCGTGTCCCGTTCGGTTCGCGTCCCGGCCCCGCCGGGTCGAGGATCAGTCGCCTGCCCGCTCCGTGGCCGCCGGGCCTGCCCCCTCTTCGGCGGCTTGGTCCGCGTGGCCACTGTCTTCCCTTTGCTCATGTATGCCATACCGCTTGTCGTGTTCCCGATGCCCCGCTCATTTCCGCTTCAACTTTTCACCCCAGATTTCATGCAACAATTCTCGCCATTCACGTCTGGCCACAGCCGGCATCGTCGTGATCCGGATATGCCCCAGCGACGCATTCAGTACCGCCGCTTTCATCGCTGCGCGGTTGTTCGGGAACTCCAGAATGGCCACCACGTCGTAGGCCCCGAGGCAGTAATACGCATCCAGCAGTTTTCCGCCCAAGGATTCGATGTTCCGCTGAACCGCCTCCGAGCGAGCGATCCCCTGCTGCTTCATGGTGGAAATCCCGAGCTCGGTAAACTTGACCAGGCTCACGTAGACGGGCATGGGTGCCTCCTTTCGACTGTCGCGATGAGTCCCAGAGAAAATCGTCCCCTCGTTGGTCGGGCAATCTTAATCCATCGAGCTACCCTGCACAAGCCCCTTCCTGCGACGGCCGGTTGACAGGCTCAAGGGAGCGGGCTATCGTGGCCGTGATGCGGGAGACGCAAGCGGGGGGATCAGCCAACGTCGTGGTGGACGCGTACGCCGGACATAAGGGAGAGGAGACTCCCCGGGCGTTCGTCCATGAAGGGTCCCGGCGTGAGGTCCGAGAGATCGAAGGGCGCTGGTATACCGACCGCCACAGTTATTTCAAGCTGCGCGCGGACGACGATCACCGCTACGTCCTTCGCTACGACATGGACGATCTGATCTGGGAACTGGTGATGCGTGAAGCAGACCGGTAGGGCCCCAGACAGTCAGCGCTTCTCGATCGGCACGTAAGGGCGGTTGTGTTCGCCGGCGTAAATCTGGTCCGGGCGATACAGCTTATTCTCTTTGAGCTGCTCAAACCAGTGCGCGAGCCAGCCAGCCACCCGCGCCATCGCGAAGATCGGCGTAAAGAACTCAACCGGGATCCCCAACTTGTCGTAAATGATCCCGGAATAGAAGTCCACGTTGGGATGCACTTCCTTCTCGGCCAGCAACTCCACCGCGACTCGTTCTACTTCCAGCGCCACCTCGTACAGGGGTGACGCCCCACACTCCTTGAACAGCCGTTCGCAGAGCGTTTGTAGAATTGTGGCGCGTGGGTCCTTCACCTTGTACACCCGGTGCCCTAATCCCATGATCTTCTGCTTGTCTTTCAGCTTCCGTTCGAGGTAGGCCCGGACCCGCCCCGGCGTGCCGATTTCTCTGAGCATCTCCACGACTTCCTCGTTGGCGCCGCCGTGCAATGGCCCTTTCAGCGCTCCGATCGATGAGGACACCACGGTGTAGGGATCGGCCAGGGTGGAGGCCGTGACCATCCCCGCGAAGGTGGAGGCGTTCATCGTGTGCTCTGCGTGAAGGATGAGACAGCTGTCCAGGACTTGACTCCAGACCTGTTCCGGCATCTTCTCCGAGAGCATGTAGAGAAAGTTCTCGCTGAAGGTCAGATCATCGCGCGGGGGGATGTGGTCATCCCCCCGGCGGATTCTCGCGTAGGCCGCGACGATCGTCGGGAGCTTGGCGATGAGCCTGACGGCGGACCAATAGTTATTCTCCCGGTCCTGAACGTTTCGCCCTGGGTAAAACATCCCGAGGGCCGCCACGGCCGCCTGCAGGGCATCCATTGGATGACCCTGCTCGGGCAGGCACTTGATCAGGTCCACGATCCGATACTTGATGCGACGGTGGATGGTAATGTCCCCGACGAACTGATCCAGGTCCGACTGTGAGGGGAGAGGTCCGAACAGCAACAGAGACGCCGTCTCCAAAAACGACGATTTCGCGCACAGCTCCTCAACCCGGATGCCACGGTATTCCAGAACGCCCCGCTCGCCATCCACGTCACTCACCGAGGACCTGGCGGCGGGCACCCCCGCCAATCCCGGCATGAAATCATGCGGCATCTTCCACCCCCGCTCAGTCCTGGTGAATCACCGGACCATCTAGAGCAACACTCAAACAATAATGGCTCAACGAGTCCTCGTCAAGCCACGAGGCCTTTTCAGGCGAGCTTCCCTTGAAATGACGCACACCCTTGGGCATACTACGTGAAGAACATACCGTTCCCGGCCGGCCCGAAGAAGGCGGGAGACATGTCACGAGCGGTCACAACCTTGCTGATAGTGGGTGGAGTCGCGCTGGCCGCCGCCCTGACCATGGGGCGTGGAGGTCCGGACCCATCCCCGCCCGTGACCAGCGGACGCAGCGCCGTCAGCCTGCCCGCCAGCATCATCGGCACGAGCGCTCTCAGTCATGGGGACCCTGCGTCCGTTCGCAACAGCGCCAGACCCACACCGGAGCCTTGCCCCGTCACGACCATGCACGGCGCTGCAGTCGAGCGTTCGGATGGCTCCCGGATCACTCCCTGCGCTTCAGACAGGGACAGGCCGTCCCGCGCGATGAGGGACGCCGATGCGTCGACCCGCCCGTCTCGCGAGCGACCGAACTGATCAACGAAGAGGAACGAGCAGGCTATGAGGCGAGCCAGATGGCTGAAAGTCGGCGCAGGGCTCTCGCTCCTGCTCTCAGCGGTCCTGGCGATCGCGCAACAAGATCCTCTGGTCATCTTTGCCGTCGTCACCAAGATCCCGAAAGACAGGAAGCAGGTCACGGCGCAGGTGTCCACCGGTGGAGCTGCGACCGAGGCGACCTTGATCGCAACCGAGCCGATTCTCGATAACCTGATCTGGAAGAAGCTGGAGATCTGCCATTCGCTCAAGGGCGAAGCCTGGATGACCCCAGAGGGCTACCGGCTGGTCTCGGTCAAAATACTGGATGCGGGCATGCTGCCGATGACCCTTCAAGGAATTGCCGGGGAGTGCCTGCTGAAGAAGGCGTTGGAATTCGCCCCGCTGGTGGATTAGCCTGTGGATGACGGCGCGCAGGCCGGGCATTCCGTCCGCTCGTGCTCTGCGTGGAACTCTTCGGAGGTCAGCGGAAAATGCTGGTCGCATCGCTGACATTGCCGGATTTCGAAATAGGCGACCCCCTTCTCATCGATTTCGGTCGGAAGCAGCAATTCCGCCGGATCGTAGCCCAGCAACGCCCCGTCGGCGAACTTGACCACGGCAAGACGGACGTTGAAGAGTTCAAAGGCCGCCTCCTGCCCTTTCCGTTCCACGCGGCTGTGGGCATACTCGTGCGTCGCACGCAGGCAATCGGTGGTCGGCTATGGGCTGATCCCTCTTCCTATCGCGAATAGCCCCTAGCCTTGTTCCATTACCACGCGCAGAAAAACAACGTCAAGCCTCGGTCATTCGGAGGGCAACGATGGCGATGATTACCATTTACCAGAAACCAACCTGCTCGACCTGCCGGGAGACAGTCAAGCTGGTCGAAGCCAGCGGACAGCCCTTTACCGCCGTCAACTACTACGAGAAGCCCTTCACCAAGGCTCAGCTCAAAGGGCTGCTGAACAAGGCGGGGCTTTCGGCAAAGCGTATCCTCCGAACGAAAGAAGACATCTACAAGAAGCTGGGACTGGCGAAGAAGAACCTCACGGATGAGGAGCTGATTGATCTGATGGTCAAGCACCCCGATCTGATCCAGCGTCCGCTGGTGGAGAAAGGAGAGAAAGTGATCCTGGCCCGACCGGCGGAGGCGGTGAAGCCACTACTTTAGCAGGATGTTGAAAAAGGCCTCCAGCGTCGTTCTCGCCTCGCTTCCATCCTGCGACGTACCTAGAACCAGTACGCCTCGGATGTTCGCTCGCTGCGGCCTTGCTGGAAGGCCTTTTTGACCATCCTGTTGACCTCGGAAAAGTAGCCTTGCACTACTGGGAAGGGAGAGGGGTCAACCGGAGCTTTCCCGTGTGCCGATCCAGGCTGACCACCGTTTTCCCGTCCAACACCTGAAGCAGCCTCTCGCCGGCCAGCTTGCGACGCCAGCCGTGGAGGATCGGCAGGTCCAGCTTGTCACGACCGTGCTTGGCGTCCACGAGTGCCTGAAGATCGGATGCCGTGGCCAGCAGGGTCGGTGCGATGTGCTCGTCTTTCGCCAGGGCCTTGAGGACCGCTTGCAGCAGGTCCACCTGTCCGGATGATTCCGGTTCAGGCCCGCGAGCCGTCGACACCGTCGGCCACTCCGATTCCGGAATCGCCAACCCGCGCTGAATCGCCGCCAGAATCGCCTCCCCCTTCCGCTCAACTTCGGCTCCATGGAGACCTCGTGTTCCCTTCAAGTCCTGCAGGGTCGCGGGAGGGCGGCGGGCGAGTTCCAGCAGCACTTCATCGCGCACGACCCGGCTGCGGGGGACATCCCTGCGCCTCGCTTCCTCGTCCCGCCACGCAGCCAACTCTTTGAGGACGGCGCCGGCGCGGGGTTTTAAGTTCTCCCACCCGCGGATGCGCCGGAAGCGTTCGTGCGGGCCTCGCGCGCCATCGCTCAGCGAAGACTGCAATCGGGCGAACTCTTCCTGCACCCAGTCGAGGCGTCCGAGGGATCGGAGTCGTTTGACGAGATGCTCGTGGATCGGGAACAGAAACTGGACGTCTTCGAGGGCATAGTTGATCTGCTCCTGGGTCAACGGCCGCTGGCTCCAGTTGGTGTAGGTGTGGGATTTGTCCAGCTTCTTGCCGGTGATTTTCTGCACCAGTTGCCCGTAGGCCGCCTGGAGGCCGTACCCGACCATGGCCGCCGCCAGTTGCGTGTCGAAGAACGGTAACGGGAGCGCGCCGGTATGGGCGGAGAGGAGTTCCAAATCCTGACGCCCGGCGTGGAATACTTTCAGAATCCGCTGGTCGCCGAGCGCTTCGGCCAGCTCAGTGATGGCGCCGAGGGCCGGCACGTCAATGACCGCGCAGAGGTCGCCGGTCGCCACTTGGATCAGCTCCAAGCGGGGCACGAACCGGCCCTCTCCCACAAACTCCGTGTCCAGGGCGATCCGATCGCTGCCGCGAAGATGCTGGCAGAGGCCCCGAAGGCCGTCCGGATCGGCGATGTAGCGGGGTGTCTGGCGGCTCACGGATGAAGGGGCGCTCTCTGAGGGCACGCGTTCGGGATCAGAAGTCACGAGTCGGATCGGTCTGCATCAGGCCCAAGTGCTCCCTGAGGTATTGGTAGGCCTCGATAATGCGCCGCAGCTCCGGCTCCGAGCTTCGATCCCCTTTCCGGACATCGGGGTGAAGCCTCTTTGCGCGCTGCCGAAAGGCCGCAGTGATCGCCGCCATCGAACATCCGGAGTCGAGGCCTAGCGCGTTGAACGCGTCGGACGCGTTGGTAATCTCGCCGCGGGAACCCCGCGCGTCCCCGCCCCCGCCGGCCGCTTTGAAGAAATCGGACATGTTGAGCTTGCGGCGGCGGCGGCGCGGCCGCTGTCGCGCTTCGCTGTCAAGCTCCTCAAAGAGGTCTTCGATGAATTCCAGGCGCGAGTCAAGACGCAGCGCGCCGGAAAAATCCCAGATCTCCTCGAGTTCCTCCTCGATCAGTCCCAACGTCCGGTCGATTTCCTCCAATCCTTCCTCGACCTTAAAATAGGAGTCCACCCGATCCTGCATCATGTGGTCGATCGCGAAGTCGAGGCTGTCCTCGGTTTTTGTCCGGAGGGTCTCGATGCGCCGCCGCATCCCGGCCTGATACCTGGCCAGCTTCGCCCGAGTGAAGGCCATCACATCCCTGAGGGAACTCGCCTCTGGCACCCGACAGCCGCCGACCGTCTGGGTGCCGGCGGCATTCTAGCATAACGCGGATGACGACTCATGTCTTCCGAAGCCGGCGGGCGACGCCTGTCTCCCGGGCGGCGGCGGCGACCGCCTTCGACACCCGCGGCACCACCTGCTTGTCGAAGACACTGGGAATGATGTAATCCTCGCTGATCGTCCCCTCGGGGATGATATCGGCGATGGCCTGGGCCGCGGCCAACTGCATGGCCTCATTGATATCCCTGGCCTGGACATCCAGGGCGCCGCGAAAGAGGCCCGGGAAAGCCAGGACATTGTTGATCTGATTCGGATAGTCCGACCGGCCGGTGGCGAAGACCCGGCAGCGCGGCATGGCCAGCTCCGGCGCAATTTCCGGGTCCGGATTGGCCATGGCGAACACGATCCGATCCTCGGCCATGAGGTCCAGATCCTCGGGGCGCAGGACGTTTCCAACCGAGAGGCCGATGAAGACATCGGCGCCCTTCAGGCCATCCTGGAGAGTCCCCGTCGGGCGGTCCTGATGCAGGCACGGAGCCAGGTCATGCCGGCAGGTGCGTAGCCTGTCCGGGTCTCCGGACAGCACAATGCCACGCCGACCGCAGCCCACCAGATGCGACACCCCCGCGGCCAACAGGATCTGACAGCAGGCGGTCCCAGCCGCACCGAGCCCGTTGACGACCACCCGCACCTCTTCGAAGCGCTTCTTGATCACCTTGAGCGCATTCTTGAGCGCGGCCAGGATGACGACGGCGGTGCCATGCTGATCATCGTGCATCACCGGAATGTCCAGCGTGTCTTTCAAGCGGCGCTCGATCGCGAAACAGCGCGGCGCGCTGATGTCCTCCAGATTGATACCCCCGAAGCTGGGCGCGATGCCTTGCACGATGCGGACGATCTCATCGGGGTCCTGGGTGCTCAGGCAGATCGGCCAGGCATCGATGCCGGCGAACTCCTTGAACAGCATGGCCTTCCCCTCCATGACCGGGAGAGCCGCTTCCGGGCCGAGATTGCCCAGGCCCAGCACCGCCGATCCATCCGTGACCACCGCCACGCTGTTGCTCTTCGTCGTGAAGGCGTAGACTTTCGCCCGGTCCTTCGCGATCGCCCGGGAGACTCGCCCGACTCCCGGCGTGTACACCATCGACAGCGTGTTCCGCGTCGTGAGCGGCAGCTTGCTTTCGACGCGAATCTTGCCTCCCAGATGCAGGAGGAAGATGCGATCGGAAGCGGACAGCACCTTCACGTCAGGTATCGTGCCCAACAGCTCAAGCACCTGCTCACCGTGCTCCTCGCTTTTGACATCGAAGGTTACATCCCGAACCATCTTCTCCGGACTCGCCGACACGATATCAACCGCCCCGAGGCTGACGCCTTCTTTGCCCAAGGTCAGCGCGACACGCGCGAACATGCCGGGGCGGTTCGCCAGTTCCAGCCGGACGGTCAGCGTATAGTTCGAATAGGGTCCCATATCGGGCATGGTCTGCCTCGCCTGCAGGGCTAATAATGTATCAGGGATTATCTCACATCTCTTGCCTGCAACGTATCTGTCCAACCAGAACCGCTCAAACTAAACCGCTGCGCTCCGCAAGCGGGGGATCCCGTATCTGTATTATTGACATTAGGAGATCGTTTGGATTAGGGTGTCCGCTCTGCACTAACGACCCGGAAAGGGGGTGATGACCGATGAAGCGGTTCATGGTTGTATTGGTTGCGGTCATGTTCCTGGTGGGCTTCAACTCCTTCGTCTTCGCCGATGAGAAAGCAGGCGGTGGTGAGATGAAGGGGGAGAAGCATGACGAGATGAAGGGGGAGAAGCACGACGAGATGAAGGGTGAGATGAAGGGCGAGATGAAGGCCGGCGACAAGGGCATGGAGAAGAAGGAGGCGAAGAAAGCCAAGAAGGAAAAGAAGTAATCACGCGTTCAAAGAAGTTCTTATCGGCCCGCGCTCGGCGCACGCTGAGTCCGCGGGCCGCTTCTTTTCCGGTGTTGACCATCGCGCGTTCTCGATGGTACGGTGATTGCCTATGTCACACGAAGGCACCGGCCGGCCGGCCAACCGTCTCGCCCAGGAGACGAGCCCCTACCTCCTCCAGCATGCGCAGAACCCCGTGGATTGGTATCCATGGGGCGAGGAAGCCCTCCGGCGCGCGCGGGAACTCAGGAAGCCCATCCTCCTGTCCATCGGCTATTCCGCCTGCCACTGGTGCCACGTGATGGAGCGCGAATCGTTCGAGGACGAGCGGATCGCCGCGCTGATGAACGAGCACTTTGTCTGCATCAAGGTGGACCGGGAGGAGCGACCCGATCTCGACGAGATCTACATGCAGGCCACCCTCGCGTTGAACCAGGGACAGGGCGGCTGGCCGATGACCGTGTTCCTGACCCCTGAGCAGGAACCGATCTTCGCCGGCACGTACTTCCCCCCGACAGACCGCTGGGGCCGGCCCGGCTTTAGCACGGTGCTGCACAAGGTGGCTGAGTTCTGGCGCACGGACCCGGACGGGCTTCGCCGGCAGGCCGCCAATGTGACGGCGCGATTGAAGGAACAGATGCGCATCGCCGCGCCGATGGCCGTGGGCGAGGCTGAGCTGGAGGCCGCTGCGGTTCAGTTCGCCGAGGACTTCGACCCGCGCTACGGAGGCTTCGGCACGGCGCCCAAGTTTCCGCCCGCGACCGGCCTCTCCTTGCTGCTCCGCAGGTACCACAGGATGAACGACCCGCACACGCTATTAATGGTGCGGAAAACCCTCGATGCGATGGCGGCCGGCGGCTTGTACGACCAGATCGGCGGTGGTTTCTCGCGGTACTCGACGGACGAACGCTGGCTGGTCCCTCACTTCGAGAAGATGCTCTACGACAATGCGCTGCTGGCCCGGACCTATCTGGAAGCCTACCAGGTCACGGGCGAGGCCAGCTACCGGCGGGTCGCCACCGAGACGCTCGATTATATTCTTCGAGAAATGACCGCCCCGGAGGGCGGCTTCTACTCCGCCACCGACGCTGACTCGGAAGGAGTCGAGGGCAAGTTCTTCGTCTGGACCCCGGAGGAAATTCGCCAGGTGGCGCCGTCGGAAGAAGACGCGCGCCGTTTCTGCGCCTATTACGACATCACGCCCGGCGGCAACTGGGAGCACAAAAGTATTCCGAACATTCCCCGGTCGTTGGATGATATGGCCAGAGACCTGAAGGTTGCGCCCGATGAGCTCCGCCGCACCCTCGAGCGGCTGCGACCGCTCGTCTACGACGCTCGGCGCAAGCGGGTGCCGCCTGGACTGGACGACAAGATCCTCACCGCCTGGAACGGCATGATGATCAGCGCGATGGCGGAGGGGGCTCGCGTGCTCGGTGACAGCCGGTATCTGGAGGCCGCCGAGCAGGCGGCCGATTTCCTCCTGATGACCATGTCCCGTCCCGACGGGGGCCTGTATCGAACCTATCGAGCTTTCAAAGCGCACGTGAAGGCCTGCCTCGAAGATTATGCCTTCCTAGCGGAAGGGTTGATCGACCTGTACGAAGCAGGCGCCCACGAAGGATATCTGCACGAAGCCGTTCGCCTGGCCGAGCGCATCCTCGCGGACTTCGCGGACACCGAACAGGGCGGGTTCTTCACGACCGCGCGAGATCACGAATCGCTGATCCTTCGGAGCCGGGAAGGCCCCGACGGCGCCACCCCCAGCGGCAACGCCGTCGCCGCGTCAGCGCTGGCGCGTCTCTCGTTTCACTATGGCCGCGAGGAGTTTCGGGAGGCGGCCGCCCATGCGATTCGGGCCTATGGCCGGCAGATCGCCCGGCACCCGCGAGCCTTTGCGAAGAGCCTGGTGGTGGCGGAGCTGCTCATGAACGGCCCGGTGGAATTGGCGCTGGTCGGCCGCCCCGGCGAGGCCGGGTTCGAGGCGCTTCGGGCGGAAATCAACCGGTTCTACCTGCCCAACCGCATCATCGCGCACCACGACCCTGAGGGACCCGCCACGCGGCATCCCCTCTTGCTCGGCAAAGGATTGGTTCAAGGAAAGGCTGCGCTCTATCTGTGCCGAAATTTCACCTGCCAGACGCCGATCACAGACCCTGCGGGCGTGGCCGCCGCCTTCACGCGTGGGGACGCGGATGGTCAGACTCGCGCACCGGCTGATTCGGCAGCCCACCCCAGGGCATTGCAAGGCACCCGGCTCGCCGGTCATGCCACGCCGGGCGGGACCGGCGCGTACGCCGTCCGCTCGGTCAACAACCCTGCGTCCGCGGGACTCGCCGCCCACGGGTACGGCATGGTGGGCGCCACCGGTCTCACCGCCAGCCGACTGGGCTTCGGTGGCTATCGGATCGACGCGGACGAATCGGAGCATCGTGACGCGCTCGCCAAGGCGCTCCGCGAAGGCTGCAATCTGATCGACACCTCCACCAACTACACGGATGGGGAGAGCGAACGACTGATCGGCGCCGTGTTGACCGAACTCGTGAGAAAAGGCGAGCTGAAGCGCGAGGAAGTCATCGTGGTCTCCAAGATCGGCTACGTGCAGGGACAAAACCTAAAGGCCGCCGAGGCCCGGGAGAAGGCCGGCAAGCCATACTCGGAGGTGGTCAAGTATGGCGAGGGCATCTGGCACTGTCTGCACCCCGAGTTCCTGGCCGATCAACTGGACCTCTCGCTCGACCGCCTGGGCTTGGCCATGCTGGACGTCTGTCTGCTCCACAACCCGGAATATTTTCTCTCAGACGCCAACCATCGCCAGCTAACCGACTTGCCAAGACTGCGCGACCAATTCTACAAACGAATCATGAAAGCCTTCGCCTATTTCGAAGGCCAGGTCGCGGCGGGGCGCCTCCGGTACTACGGGGTGTCGTCGAATACCTGCACCGCGGAGCCGAGCGACCCGGAAGCCACCTCGTTGTCGCGCATGCTCGAGGCGGCCCGGGCCGGAGCGCAGAGCGCCGGCTGCGCCACACACCACTTCAAGGTGCTGCAGTGCCCGATGAACCTGTTCGAATCCGGCGCCATGCTGACGCCCAATACCGGCCCGGGGGAGCAGCAGACCGTCCTCGACCTGGCTCAGGCGGAAGGCCTGGCTGTCTTGGCCAACCGTCCCCTGAACGCGATTCCGGCGAAAGGCAGCGGGATGGTCCGGCTGGCCGAGCTGCCGGTCGAGCCCCCAGCCGTCTCGTTCGAGGCTCAGCGCGACAGAATTGCCGATCTCGAAAAAGAATACCGGCGAGAGTTTGTCCCGCACATCAAAAACGCCGGGCAGGGGCTTCCGCCGGAGGATTACTTCCGTTGGGCGGACGAACTGGCCAAGGTGCGCGCGCGCGTGCAGAGCATCGAGCACTGGGAGCAGATCGAAGGTCAGATGATTGCGCCGCACCTCCATCAAGTACTGCGAGCCCTGAGCCAGCACCTGACCGGTGAGGTGGGCGATCGCTGGCAGGCCTGGCGGGATCGGTACCTTCCGGAACTCCTCACGTTGCTGAAGGAGCTGCGCCGGGAGGCGACGGTGAAGAGCCGGGAAAAGACCGCGGCGATCACGAACCTGCTCGATCCTTTCCTGCCCGAATCGAAACGGAAAGAATCCCTCTCGCGGAAGGCCCTGTGGGTGCTGGCCTCCACCCCGGGCGTCACCTGCGTCCTCAACGGCATGCGGACGCCGGCCTACGTGGACGACTCGCTGGGGATCCTGGGATGGGAACCGTTGCCGGACGTGCGGCGCATCTATGAGGCGATCAAAAAGTCAGGATAAGACGGAGCTGCCTTCCCTCATCACACACCTGTTTCCCGCATTCCGCCATTTGCTTGACAATTCCCCCATTCGGAAATAAAGTGTGCAGCGTCACAGCAGCACTCCAGCAGTTTCTTCCGAACTACCCCACAAAAGGAGAGCGGGAGAACGTGGAGCGGGGCATCGCGTTTCAGGCTGCCCCCCTTCATCAGTCCCGGTCTGGCCGGAGAAAGGATCTCTACGACCGAGCAGACGGGTGTATGGTGAATCAAGGAAATCAGAATTAGAAAGAGAGGACTATGGAACGCGTACAATGGATCTTGAACAATTGGCACCTTGTCTCGGCTGTCCTCGCGGTCGCCGCGTTTGTCATCTTTGACGTCTATGAAAACCGGACAGGCGGCAAATGGTCGCTTCCGATCAAAGTCTATCTGGGCGCGATCCTGGTTTTGCTCGCCACCATCATGGTGAGCCTGGCGATGCAACATCGGCCTCACATTGATCATCTGCGCGCCCAACTGAGAGTGGACTATGCCAAGGGCAACCCGTATTTGGAAGACAAGATCGATACGGCTCTGAACAAACTGAAAGATCAGCTCGACGGACAACAATTGGGGACCACAGCCACCGACATGACGCTTGATGAATTGATCCGAGGCGTCAAACACACCGGCCGCCAAGATCTCATTCTTGCGACTGACTATGGCATTCTTCCTTGGCAGACGAGCTTCAGGGATTATCAGGACGCCAATCTCGCTGCGCCCAAACGGGGGGTTGCCGTCACGCGTGTCTTCATCATACCTGATCAGCTCCTCCAAAACGGAGACCGGCTCACGAGCCTGTTGAGCGCCATGAAGGAACAGAACGAGAATGGAATCACCGTGAAGGTCGCACTCAAGAGTAAGCTGGACCAGCAGCCGAAGTATAAATTCAAGCAGGGAATGGTCTTACTTGAGTACCAAAACAGGGAGCCCGTCCTCATGGAGGAATCGAATGGCTACTATGAGACGGGGTACAACGGCTTTCCGTCGGCCTATACCATGCGCGTGACGTGGGGGGAGGCCAGAGTTCGGGAATATGAGGAGTTTCTGGGCTGGCTCGTTTCCGAAGCACCATCCGATACTGTGTGTGATTTTGCCCCGACCGAAGAAAAAGAACGCCTCTTGAGAAACAGTGACAATCCATGCCAGCCAAA
>MNDM01000022.1:0-5670 GCA_001914955.1 Nitrospirae bacterium 13_2_20CM_2_62_8
GCATCACCGGCGCACCGGAGACGATCTGGTTCGACGCCAGATTGCGGTTGACCCCCGAGCGCGCCGCGATCATGACTTGGTCGCCGACCTCGATGTGATCCGAAAGCCCGGCCTGCCCGCCGATCATGACATGGTGGCCGATGACGGTACTTCCTGCGATCCCCACCTGAGCCACCACGATGCTGTCCTCTCCGATCGAGACATTGTGGGCGATCTGAACGAGATTATCCACCTTGGTCCCGCGCCTGATGACCGTGCTGCCGAACGTGGCGCGATCCACGGTCACGTTCGCGCCGAGTTCGACGTCGTCCTCAATCGTGACGGTTCCGATCTGGGGGATCTTGTGATGGCGGCCTTGATCCTGGACATAGCCGAAGCCGTCACTGCCGACCACGGTGCCGCTGTGGATGATGACCCGACGCCCGATGACGCATCCTTCTCTCACGGTGACGTTGGGATAGAGGACCGTGTCGTCTCCCACCACCGAGCCCTCTCCGATGAAGACGCCCGGATACAGTGTCACCCGAGCTCCGAGTTTCACCCGATCCCCCAGCGTCACAAACGGCCAGATCGACACATCCGGCCCGATCTGCACGTCCGCCCCTCGGGCGATCCGTACGGCAATGCCGCGGGGCTGGTACGGCGTGACAAAGAACCGCTGGACGATGCTCGCAAACGCCAACGCCGGATTCGGAACGACGATCTGTGGGCGCGTGAGCTCCTCGATGGGTCGGCCCACCACAAACGCGGCGGCCCGCGATGTGAGCGCGGATTTGACGAATCGGTCTGCGGCGACGAACGTGAGGTCAGTGGGCCCCGCCTCTGACAGGCTTGACACCCCGGAGACGGACGTGCCGGGGGTGCCGAGGATCCTCCCACCGATAGCGTGGCCGATCTCTTCGAGTCGGATGGCGCGCGGTTGGTCCTGCGACGGCATGCCTGGCGCTAGCCTTTTTTCTTGGCGGGGAGTCGCTTCGCGGCCAATCCGGTGGCTCGGGCGGGAGAAGACGGTCTGAGCCGTCCCTCCACATATCCGATCACGTCCCCGACGCTGATGAGCTTCTGAAGGTCTTGGTCCGGGATCTGCAGGTCGAACGCCTCCTCGATCTGGTAGAGCAGTTCGATCGTCGCCATGGAATCCAGGCCCAGATCATCGCGGAGGCGGTGATCCGGTCTGATGATTTTCGGATCCCGCTTCAGGTAGTTACCGAGGGCGGTCAGAATGCGCAGGGCGATATCGGATTCAACAGCCATGCATTTTCCCGTGGAATGACGTTGGGTCCGTTTAGTCCGTTGAGTCTGTTGCGTCCTGAGGACCGCGAACTGACCAAACCGACTAAACGGGGTTAACGGACAAACTTTTTAAGGACCACCGCCGCGTTGTTGCTTCCAAACCCGAACGCGTTCAGCAACGCGACCTTCAGCGGCCGCTTCCGGGTCTCACGAGCGATCCCTGGAAGCGCGCAGTCCGGGTCGGGGTCCTCATAATTGACGGTCGGGTGCACCAGCCCTGTATCGAGGGCCAGGGCGCACACGATGGCGCCGATCGCGCCGGCTGCTCCCAGCGTGTGGCCGACCATGGACTTGGTAGCATTCACCGACACCCGCTCCGCCCGCGACTTGAACAGGCGCCGGATCGCTCCGACCTCGACGGCGTCACCGATCGGAGTGGACGTCGCATGGGCATTGATATAGTCCACCTGCGCGGGAAGCAGCTTCGCATCGCGAAGCGCCAGCGACATGGTCGCGGCCACGTCAACGCCGTCCTCGCGGGGAATCACCATGTGATACGCCTCGCTCGTCGCGGCGTAGCCGGCCACCTCCGCGTACATGCGGGCTTTGCGTCTTCGCGCGTGAGCCAGAGACTCCAGGATCAGAGCCCCGGCGCCCTCACCCATGACGAATCCGTCGCGAGCCCGGTCGAACGGGCGGGACGCGCGAGCCGGATCGTTGTTGAAGCCGGTGGACAAGGCCCGGAGCGAGCAGAAGCCGGCGAACACCAACGGCGTCATGCACGCGTCGGCCCCGGCGGTGATGACCACGTCCGCCTGCCCGGTCCGGATGCAGGTGAGCGCTTGGCCGATGGCGTGGGCGCTGGATGAGCACGCGGTGGAGATCGTCAAGTTCGGGCCCTTGGCCCCATGGGCCACGGCCACGATGCCGGACGCGGAATTCAGCGTGACCATGGGAATCAAATTGGGATGGACGCGGTGCGGTTTCTGATTCCGGTACAGGGTGGTGAGCTCTCGTTCGCCCATCAGCAGGCCGCCCACGCCGGCGCCGACGATCACGCCGACCCGGTGCGGGGTTTCCTCCTCCATGCGAAGACCGGCATCCGCCATCGCCTCCTTCACGGCCGTCAGGGCAAACTGTGCGTACCGGTCGACCCGCTCCGCGTGCACTGCCTCCAGATACTGGGATGGGTTGAAATCCGTCACCTGGCCGGCGATCCGGGATCGATACGTCTCCATCGGAAAGGGATCGAAGGATCGAATGGCGGTAATCCCCGAGCGCCCTTCCAAGGCGGCTTTCCAAAACTGGCCGACCCCGATCCCGATCGGGGAGACGACGCCCAGACCCGTGATGACACCCCTGTTCTTCATCCGTCCGTCCGTGTGTCACAGAGACTCGAGGGAGGTCTTCTTGTACCCCAAGCCCCGCACTCAGTCAACCTATTGCCTGACCCGCAGAAACAGATAGAAGCTGAATGAGAGAAACAACAGATTGGCGAACCACCCCGCCATGATCGGCGCCAGCACGCCGCTCCGGCCGAGCGCGATGGCGACCGAGTGGGTCGTCCAGTACAGAAATCCGGTCAGGAGGGCCTGTCCGATTCCGATGGCCATCCCGCTGCCGCGAACCCCGCTCCCTCTCAGGCTCAGTGCGATGCCGAGCACGGTCATCACCACGCTGACGAAGGGGAACGCGACACGCCCGTAATAGTCCGTCAGGAAACGAGCGAAGTTGTAGCCGTCCTTGCGCAAGCGATCAGCGTATGATCGGATCGCCATGAGCGTCATCTCGTCCGATTCAACCGAGAGCCAGGAATTGAAATCCTCCGGTGTGTGGGACAGCACGATCGGCCTGTTCGCGAACTCCTCCACGAGCAAGCCTCCATTGGGGAGGAAGCTCCGGCGCACACCCCGATGCAGGACCCAGCCCTGAGGGGTATAGCGTGCCTCCCTGGCCTCCGTGATTTCCGCGAGGGTGAATGCCGTCCCGAGTTGATAGAGGCTGATGCCCCTCAGGGTGGCTCCCCCCGGGTCCACGACCTCGATGTTCATGAGGGTGTGGTCGCCGACCTGAATCCAGTCGCGGTCGGCCTTGAAGGTGGCGGGACTGCCCTTTTTTTCGATCAGGGTGGTCTTGACGTATTCAGCCTGGGCAGCGGACAGCGGAATGATCACGGCGCTGAGACTGAAGAGCACGATAGCAACCGCGAGCGAGAAGCAGAGGAAAGGTGCGGAGATCCGGTACAGGCTGATTCCGCAACTCCGCATGGCGGTGATCTCGAGATTTTTCGAGAGGAGGCCCAACGTCAGGAGCGTGGCCATCAGGATCGCCAGCGGCGCGATCTGAAACGAGATGGCGGGAGTCCTCAGCAGGAAGTAGCCGAGGACGGTCGACACTTCGACGTCATACCGAATGAACTTGCGGACTTTCTCGAAGAAATCGATCACCAGGTAGATGGTCATGAGGCCGGCGAAGCACATCGTAAACACCTTGACGTACTCGCGGAGAATGTAGCGGAACAGGATGGTCATGCTTAGCTCATTCACGCGGGCCGGCGTTCGGCCGACCCATATTCGCTAACCCTTCATACCGGCAATGAGGTTGCAGGCCGCACTAAGGTCGAAGCCCATTCATCCCATCGTTATCGTCGGCTGACCCGGTGGAACAGCACAACCGTGAGGGCCAGAAACATCGCATTCGGCAACCAGGCGCCGGCAAAGGGGGGAAGCACACGCGTCGTCACGAAAAACTCGCAGACGACGTTCAGCACGTAGTAGACGATGACGATCATGACTCCCACGGCGAACCCCCCGACGCGACCCGACCGCTTGGACACAATGCCCACCGGAACTCCCAGCATCCCCAGGATCAGTGCGGCAGCAGGAAAAGCCAGGTCCTTATAATGTTCCATCAATCGCCGCAGCGCGGCCGTGTCCTGCCAATTCGAGCGATCGAGACGCTCGAGCACAGAGGAGAGCGACGGACGAACATCGAGGGGGGCGTATTGGGTCTGGTCGAGCGGGATCGGGAGATGGTAGGCGGAGAACGCCACTTGCTGGTACTGCTCCACCTCGTGGGGCTTGGTGTGGATGCTTCCGTTGAACAGCTCGATCCAGACCTGATTGTTGCCGGGATCGCTCCGCATCGAGTACTGAGCGGCGGTGATAATTCGAGCCTCGGCCTCATTGCGTTCGTCGGAAATGAAGATGCTCCCGACGTCGTCGCCGTGTCGGCTGTCCGACGCATAAATCACCATACGTGGCACAGGCTCGTTGAAGACGCCTTTATCGAGGGCGAGTGTCAACTCGTCTCGAAGGAGATTCAGCGCCAGTTTCTTCAATGAGACGCTGGTCCATGGCTGGCCCCACTGGGACAGGACCAGCGTCAGCCCGAAGACCAGACCGGTGAACACCATCACCGGTTGCGAGAGCCGGAACAGGCTGAGGCCGACCGCGCGCATGGCCACCAATTCCTTGTCATAGGACAGCCGGCTGAAGGCGGTAATTGACGCGATGATGCCGGCGATCGGGAGCGTGAGGACTAAAAAGGACGGCAGGAGGTGGAGAAAGACCTTGAGCACCGCAAAGAATCCGATCCCTTTCGAGACCAGGAGCTCAACCAGACGGAGCAACTCCTTCGTCAGCATGACGAAACAGAGTGCCGCGAGGCTGACGAAAAAGGGGGGGAGGAGCTCCGCGAAGATGTACCGATCCAGGATTGTACGCACCCATACCTCGGTCACAGGCCGTCCGTCGGAGTGGACAATAATAACGGATTTTCGAGGACTTGTAAACGGGACGAGGGGAGCGTCCAGAGATCGGCTGGGCGATCCGACCGGCGCACCAGGCCATCGGACGGCGCAAGAAAATCTTGACAAGGCTGGTGCCCTATGCTAAATGCTTGCCCCGATTTACGGTATGCACATGGGCGATCTCACCCGTTTCTAAGTGCCGCAGGGGGCGTTCCCTCCTGCGGTATTTTTTTGCGGGGCGCACGGCGCCACGGGTGAGACGCTGCATGTGGTCGCGCAGCATCCGCAATGCGTGACCTCGCCGGTCAGGCGGTCGGGTCTACAGGGCAATCAGCGGAGGAACGCGTTCACCGTCCGGTGGCCGAGCCGGCGCACCGTCGAGTGGTTGTTCAGGAAAGGAGGACCGTGTGAGAAGTAAGGGGACCGTGAAATGGTTCAACGACAGGAAAGGGTTTGGCTTCATCCGGCTTGAGAGCGGCGAAGACGTCTTCGTCCATTACTCTGCTCTGCAGGGAGACGGGTTCAAGACGCTCAAGGAGGGGGAGAACGTCGAGTTCGATATTGTCCAGGGAGCGAAGGGACCACAAGCCGCGAATGTGATGAAAACTGTAACGGGAGTGTAGCTGGCCGAAAGGCTGCAAACAAAGGGCCCGTCGTCTCCGGACGGCGGGCCCTTTGCCGCTTCT
>MNDM01000022.1:5689-30790 GCA_001914955.1 Nitrospirae bacterium 13_2_20CM_2_62_8
GAACGCCATCGTGGAAAACGCCCAGCGCTTCGCTGCACAGGGCGAATTTGACAACGCCATCGCCGAATGGAGGAAGCTGAAGACCGGCCAGCCCACCGACAGCATGATTTACAACAACATCGGTGATCTGCACCTGAAGCGACACGCTCCCGCCGAAGCGGTCGACGCCTATCTTCAGGCCGCCGCCGCATTCCGTGCGGAAGGCAGTGCGCTCAAGGCCATCGCGGTCTACCGGAAAATTCTCAAGGTCGATCCGGCTCGTTACGAGGTCTACCGCGACCTCGGTGACCTCCACGCCGAGCGTGGCTTGATCAGTAACGCGATCTCGGATTATCTCACCCTGGCCAAGCGATGCATGAAAGAAAGGAAAACTCAAGAGGCTGAAGAACTGTACCGCACGATCGCAACACTGACCGCGTCCAACGCCGAGGCGAAGCAACAGCTGGCCGAGTTCGATTCGACGAGCAGCGCGCAAGGCGAGCCGGCCATGAAGCCCGCGACCACTCAAAATCAAGCTGGTATGGCGGTCGTGAGCCCTACCCCAGCGTCACCGTCGCCCAAAGCACCCCAAGCACAGAAAGGGATCACTCGCTTGGTTGTCCTGAAGGGGGCCGCCAAGAGGATCGGAGAAGGAGAGTATATCGAAGCCGAAGCGGCCCTCACAGACCTTCTCAACCAGGTCCCGGGGGATCCGGAGGTGTGCCGGCTGCTGGCCCTGCTGCATCTGAGGCGGGGTGAACTGGCGGTAGCGAAAGCCGAATTCCAGTTTCTAGCCGAGGCAGCCATGCGGGCAAAGGAGTATGAACTCGCGGAATCGATGCTCGGTGAGTATCTGAAAACGGAGCCGACGTGCGTGGCCCTGCTCGAGCTGCTCGGCCGTGTATGCCAACAGAAGGGTGATCGAGCGTCTGCGGTCGCCCAGTATGGGAAAGCTCTCACGCTGTTGGTGGACAACCCCGCCGCCGATAATCCGGTTCTTCCTGCCGAGCTGTATGCCTCCATTAAATCGCTGGATCCGGACAGTCCGTTCGTCAGCCGGTTTGCGCCGGTGTTCGAGCCGACCGATCCGGGCCAGGAGGCGCTGAGCGTTCCCGAGCCTGCCAAGCCGGCACAACCCAGCGAGCAGGACCGCGAGCCTCCTTACGAGCTCGGCGTCGCGCTCAAACATACGGGATTACTGAACGAGGCAACCGAAGAAGGCCCTGTTGCGGCCGATGTGAGGGCTCGAGTCCTCGATGCCTACAGGATCCTCGCCGCATGGTTGAAAGAGCAGGGGAGGAACAAGGAAGCCATCGCGGCCATGGAACTGGCGCTGGCTGATTCGCGTTGTATTGGGGACACGGCGGTCACAGTCCGCTATGAACTGGGCAAGCTGTACGAAGCCGAGGGTCTGCCCGACAAGGCGGTTCAGGTGTTCTCCACCATTCCCTCCTTCCTGGATGTGTCGATGCGACTGCAGCGGCTCACAGGCGGCGGCTAGACCGACGAGCCGGTCGCCCCAGCATCACTCCCTCCCGGTTCCCACTCAGACCACCCGATTCGGCGCCGGGCGTCCCTCCAGGACCGCCTGAATATTCTCAAGGCACACCATGCCCATGTCGATCCGTGTGCGGAGCGTTGCCGAACCCAGGTGTGGTAGCAGGACGACCTGCCTGAGTTGCAAGAGACCGGGATGGAGATGAGGCTCCTGTTCGTAGATATCCAACCCTGCCCCGGCCAGCCGACCTTCGCGGAGCGCGTCGACCAGGGCCGCCTTATCCATCACCGGTCCGCGCGACGTGTTGATGAGGAAGGCGGTCGGGTTCACAAGGCAATCAGCGGAGGAAGGCGTTCACCGTCCGGCGGCCGCGCCGGCGCAAGGCCGCGAATGTGATGAAAATGTAGCGGGAGTGTGGTTTGCCGAAAGGCTGCAAACAAAGGGCCCGTCGTCTCCGGACGGCGGGCCCTTTGCCGCTTCTGGAGAGCCCTTGGGCGGTTCAACTCCTCCCGCTCTCCACCGCTCGTTCCGACAATCGGGTTTTTTTTGACAACCTCCCGTCAAGTTGATAGCGTTCACATCTGTATGAGATGGTTCTGGGGGACTGACAAGAACGCCATCGTGGAAAACGCCCAGCGCTTCGCTGCACAGGGCGAATTTGACAACGCCATCGCCGAATGGAGGAAGCTGAGGACCGGCCAGCCCACCGACAGCATGATTTACAACAACATCGGTGACCTGTACCTGAAGCGGCACGCTCCGGCCGAAGCGGTCGACGCCTATTTCCAGGCCGCGGCCGCATTCCGTGCGGAAGGGAGCACGCTCAAAGCGATCGCGGTCTACCGGAAAATTCTCAAGGTCGATCCGGCTCGTTACGAGGTCTATCGCGACCTCGGTGATCTCAACGCCGAGCGTGGCTTGATCAGTAACGCGATCTCGGATTATCTCACCCTGACCAAACGATGCCTGAAAGAAGGGAGGACTCAAGAGGCCATCGACCTGTACCGTACGATCGCCGCACTGGACGCGTCCAACGTCGAAGCGAAGCAACGGCTCGCCGAGTTCAGTCCGGTGAGTCGTGCGCAGGGCGAGTCGGCCATGCAGCGCGCGACCACGGGGGAGCAAGCAGCCACGGCAATCGAGGACCCCACCGCGGCCCCAGCGTCACTCTCGCGGGAACAGCCCCAGGCAGGACCTGTGATCAGTCGCTTGATTGTCCTGGAGGCGGCGGTCGGAAAGATCAGGGAAGGGAAGTACACCGAAGCAGAAACGGCCCTGACAGACCTTCTCAACCAGGTCCCGGGGGATCCGGAGGTCTGCCGGCTGCTTGCGATGCTGCACCTGAAACGGGGTGAGCTGGCGGTGGCGAAAGCCGAATTCCAGTTTCTGGCCGAGGCGGCCACGCGGGCAAAGGAGTATGAAATCGCGGAGTCGATGCTCGGTGAGTATTTGAAAACGGAGCCGAAGTGCGTGGCACTGCACGAGCTGCTCGGCCGGGTGTACCAACAGAAGGGTGATCGGGCGTCTGCGGTCGCCCAGTATGGGAAAGCTCTTGCGCTGCTGGTGGAAAGCCCCGAACCCGATATGCCGACTCTTCCTGCCGAGCTGTATGCCGACATTAAATTAATGGATCCCGACAGTCCGTTCGTCAGACGGTTTGCGCCGGTGTTCGAGCCGACGGATCCGAACCAGGAGGCGCTGAGCGTCCCGGAGCCCGCCAGGCCGGGACCGCGCAGCGAGCAGGACTATGAGATTCGGTACGAACTCGGCGTCGCCCTCAAACATACGGGATCACTGAACGAGGCCATCGAGGAATTCCGGGTTGCGGTCAATGGGTCCGCTCGCCTCCTGGATGCCTACAGGATGCTCACCGCATGTTTGAAAGAGCAGGGCAGGACCAAGGAAGCCATCGCGGCCATGGAACAGGCGCTGGCTGATTCTCGTTGTATTGGGGACACCGCGGTCTCAGTCCGCTATGAACTGGGCAGGCTGTATGAAACCGAGGGGTTGCCCGACAAGGCGGTTCAGGTGTTCGCGACCATTCCCTCCTTCCTGGATGTGCCGATGCGGCTCAAGCGGATCACAAACGACGGCTAGACCGACGAGCCGGTCGCCCCAGCATCACTCCCTCCCAGTCACGACTTACGCCACCCGATTCGGGGCGTGTCGTCCCTCCAGGACCGCCTGAATATTCTCGAGGCACACCATGCCCATTTGGATCCGTGTGCGAAGCGTGGCCGAACCCAGGTGTGGCAGCAGGACGACCTGCCTGAGTTGCAGGAGACCGGGATGGAGATGGGGCTCCTGTTCGTAGACATCCAGCCCCGCCCCGGCCAGCCGGCCGTCGCGGAGCGCGTCGACCAGGGCCGCCTCGTCCACCACCGGTCCGCGGGACGTATTGATCAGGAAGGCGGTCGGGCGCATGCGACGAAGCTCCGCTGCCCCGATGACATGATGAGTGTCAGGGGTCAGCGGGACGTGGAGACTGATGAAATCGGATCGGGCCAGCACCTCATCCTGCGGCAGGCGTTGCCACTGGCTGTCCAGGGCCGATGGGTTGCTCACGCCGTGGCTGCAATACAGCACCGTCATGGTGAATCCGCTGGCCCGTCGTGCCACGGCCCGTCCAATCCTGCCCATGCCGATGATCCCGAGCGTCTTGCCTTCCACGTCCGCGCCCAGCAACTGCGTGGGCTCCCATCCCTGCCAGGCCCCTTCGCGCACCAGCCGGTCCCCCTCTGCCACGCGACGGGCCGTGGCCAGCAGCAGCGCCCAGGTTAGGTCTGCCGTGGTCTCGGTGAGGACATCCGGCGTATTGGTGACGACGATTCCTCTGGCTCGCGCGGCTTCCAAAACGATGTTGTTGTAGCCCACGGCATAGTTGGCGATCACCCGGAGGCGGGGCGCCTGGCTCAGGATCTCCTGGTCAAGGTGTTCCGTCAGAGTGCAGATGGCGGCCTGTGCTTGCCGGAGGCCCTCCAGCAGGGCGTCTCGGCTGGGAGGGCTGGCCTTGGGGAGGACCGTCAGATGGAACCGCTCTCTCGCCGCGGCCATGACGGGCTCAGGAAGCAATCTTGCGATGTACAGGCTTGGCGGCGGCATCTTCCCTGGTGCAGCGGTGTGATCGCGGCCGGTCAGCATGATAACGGATCGCGGGAAGAGCAACAACCATCCATGCTCCCACCCTGTTCGTCTTTCGGCGAGTCGTCCACCTTGACTTCGCTCATGGCCGTTTGCTAGACTCCGCATCTAAGTCCTTGAAAGAAACGGGAATCTTTCCCAGATCGAAACGCGAAGGGGCATGATGAACGAGTGGCTGTTCGACGCAACGCGGCGGCGTGGTCCTCGGGGACTCGGGGCTGAGGGAAATCCCGATGATTGGGGGGCGGGGGACTCGGTCGCGGAAGAGGAACTCCCACCCGCTCCGACCGGAGTCGTCGTCAAACCGGGGAACGGGCGGATCACCGTTTCATGGGAGCCCGTACCGGACGCCATGTACTACAACCTCTATTTCCTGACCTCGAAAGGCGTCCAGATCAAGTTCTCCGAGCTCACGCGTCCGATCGCCAGCGCCACCGACTTCAACCCGATCCTCGGCGTCACGAAGGAAAAAGGGAACCTCATCGAAGGGGCGACGTGCCCCTATGTCCACGACGACCTCGCGAACGGGACCTGCTACCACTACGCGGTGACGGTGGTCACGCCCAAGGGTGAAAGCCGTGAATCCGCGGAAGTCATGTCCATCCCGTCTCCCTACCTCTTAGTGATGCAAATCGGCCGGCTCGGCGTGGACGACGGGGAGTTCAACTCGCCGACCGGGATTGCGCTCGATAAGGATGGGAACATCTACGTTGCGGATACGGACAACCATGCGATCCAGAAATTCGACAAGGATGGAAAGTTCCTGGCGCGATGGGGGGGCGAGGCCGGTACCCAGGAAGGGATGTTGTATTATCCCCGCGGACTGGCCACCAGCCCGGAAGGTGATGTGTACGTGGCCGACAGCGGGAACAATCGCATCCAGAAGTTCGATGCGGAAGGGAACTGTATCCATGCCTGGGGGAAGTTCGGGTTCGCCTGGCGTGGCGCGGAGATGGGCAAGTTCGATGTGCCGTGGGGAGTGACGACGGATCATGCAGGAAACCTCTATGTCTCGGATACGAGTAATGCGCGGATCCAGCAGTTCAAGGCTGACGGAACGCCGCTCCTGAAGTGGGGGCGGGACGGCAGTTTCGACGGCGCCTTTTTCTACCCTCGGGGCATGGCCGTGGATTTTGTCGGCAACGTGTTTGTCGCGGATGAGGGGAACCATCGAGTCCAGAAATTCGATGCGAGGGGCAGCTTCCTCGCGAAATGGGGGAAGGAAGGGAGTGCCCCGGGTCAATTCAAGGCTCCGTTCGGAATCGCCTGTGACGCGCTCGGGAACGTGTATGTCGTGGACAGCGGGAACCACCGGATTCAGAAATTCGATGGGAACGGGACGTTTCTGTGCGCCTGGTCGAATCGCGGGATCACGGAGGGGCAACTGAACTATGCCTCGGGCATCGCGGTTGACCACGAGGGGTGCGTGTACGTCGTGGACAGCGGCAACCACCGCGTCCTGAAATTCGCGCCCACCGAAGAGGAGTTGGACCGGCACAAGCAGGCTGCGCCACAGGACACCTCCGCCCAGCCGGCCCCGCGGAGCGTAGCGGTGAAACCGGGAGATACTGAAACTGTGTTGAGCTGGCTCAGTGTGCCGGGCGCCGTCTCGTATAACCTCTACTTCCACACCCAACCCGGCGTCACCGCCCAGGGCGGCACGCGGATCGAGGGTGTGACCAGCCCCTATGCCCACACCGGCCTGACCAACGACATTCCCTACTACTACGTGCTCACCGCGGTCTACGAAGATGGGCAGGAAAGCGGACCGTCCGCGGAGGTGACGGCGACGCCGGTGCTCATCGACATGACCGCTCCGCAGAGCCCGTACGCCGTGATCAACCACGGGGCGTTCATGACGAACTCACCCGACGTCGTGGCGACCATTTCGGCCAACGACGTGGATACCGGCGTGGCGGCCTATTTCATTTCTGAGAGCCCGATGGCCCCGACTGCCAGCGTGCCGGGATGGATTGATGTCACCCCGGCGTATAAATTCGGCGCCACTGTGCCCTTCACGCTTTCGCCGGGTGACGGCAGCAAGACGATGTATGTCTGGTTCAAAGACGTCGGCAACAACATCTCGGTCCCGGCCAGTGCCACCATCCTGGTCAACACGTCCGGATACCTGTGCGTCGCGAAATGGGGCAAGCCTGGCCGGGGAGCCTCGTTGCTGCACGGTGGCGAGTTCATCAGTCCGTTGTATGGGATTGCGGTGGATCAGCAAGGATGTCCCTTCATCGTGGACAACGGCAACAACCGCGTCCAGAAGTTTGACAACAACGGGAACTTCATCATTCTCTGGGGATGTTTCGGATCGGCGAACGGGAATTTCCACAATCCGACCGGCATTGCGTGCGACGGAAAAGGCGATGTGTACGTGGTGGACACGAACAACCATCGCGTCCAGAAGTTCGACGGGAAGCTCGGCAGCTTCATGATGAAGTTCGGCTCGCGTGGGAACGGGGAGGGCCAGTTCAGCTCGCCGTGGGGCATTGCGGTGGATCGGGTGCGAGGATACATTTACGTGGTGGACAGCGCCAATTTCAGGGTGCAGAAATTCGACAAGAGCGGCGAGTTCATCATGCAGTGGGGCAGCTTCGGCACCAACGACGGGCAGTTCTATTTTGCGCGAGGCGTTGCGGTCGATCCGGCCGACGGGGCGGTCTACGTGGTCGATATGGGGAACCACCGCATCCAGAAGTTCGACACCAGCACGAACGTGCTGCCGCAGTTGCTCGCGAAGTGGGGGGGATCGGCGGAGCCAGGCCATGCCAGCAGCGCGCAAGCCCAGGAAGCGGGACAGTTCCGCTCGCCGTGGGGCATTGCGGTCGACGGCAGCGGGGATGTCTACGTCTCCGACACGGGCAACCAGCGGGTCCAGAAGTTTGACCGCGAGGGGAATTTCATCACGCAGTGGGGCGGGTTCGGCAACGGAGACGGCCAGTTCAATTTTCCGTACGGCATCGCCGTGGACGCGCGCGGCGGCGTGTTTGTGGTGGACAGCGGGAACACACGCGTGCAGCAGTTCATCCCGTCCGAGGAAGGCAGCGAGCGTCTCCAGGAAGAAGCGGAGACCGCCACCGTGCTCACGAAGGAGGCGGAACCGAAGTAGGGGTATGTTGGACAAAGACGCGAGAATCGGCCTGACCTTTGACGACGTGGTATTGGTGCCGTCCAAGTCTGAAGTGCTGCCCAGCGAGGTCGACACTCAGACGCGCGTCTCTCGAAACATCACGATCAATATTCCAATCCTCAGCGCCGCGATGGATACGGTCACCGAGGCGCGGTTAGCGATCGCGCTGGCCCGGGAAGGCGGTCTGGGAGTGATCCATCGCGTCCTCCCGCCCGCCGATCAGGCGACCGAAGTGGATAAGGTCAAGAAGTCCGAGAGCGGGATGATCCTCGATCCCATTACCATTTCGCCGGAAGAGACGATTCGGGACGCGTATCAGCTCATGTCCAGGTACAGAATTTCCGGGATTCCCGTGACCAAGCAAGGGAAGCTGGTCGGCATTCTCACGAACCGGGATCTCCGGTTTGAAACCCGGATGGACCTGAAAGTATCCCAGGTCATGACACGGGACAAATTGGTGACCGCCCCCGAGGGTACCAGCCTGGAGAAAGCCCGCGAGATCCTTCATGAGTATCGGATCGAGAAACTCCCAGTGGTCAACAAACGGTACGAGCTCAAGGGCTTGATCACGATCAAGGACATCGAGAAGCGGATCAAGTATCCCCATGCCTGTAAAGATGGGCACGGGCGTCTGCGGGTGGGGGCCGCGATCGGAGTCGGGGCTGATGCCGAGCAGCGCGTCGCGTTGCTGGCGAAGGCCGGGGTGGATATGGTGGTGGTGGACACCGCTCACGGTCACGCGCGCGCGGTGTTGGACACGGTGAAGGGCATCAAGCAGAAATATCCCGGCCTGGAGTTGGTCGCGGGCAATATCGGGACCGCGGCGGCGGCGAAGGATCTCGCGAAAGCCGGCGCGGATGCGGTGAAGGTCGGGGTCGGTCCCGGTTCTATCTGCACGACGCGAGTGGTGTCCGGAGCAGGCGTGCCCCAGTTGACGGCGATCGCCGACTGCGCGGCCGCCCTTGCCGGTGACCGGCTGCCCATCATTGCGGACGGCGGCATCAAGTACTCCGGGGATATTACCAAGGCTCTGGCGGCCGGCGCGTCCGCGGTGATGATCGGCGGCATCTTTGCCGGGACCGAAGAATCCCCCGGCGAAACGGTTCTGTTCCAGGGGCGAACGTATAAAGTCTACCGAGGGATGGGCTCGCTCGGGGCCATGGAAAAGGGCGGGAGGGACCGCTACTTTCAGGCCGGGCGAACGGAGTCCAAACTGGTTCCCGAGGGGATCGAGGGCCGAGTTCCGTACAAGGGGACCCTCGCTGGCGTCGTCTATCAGCTCGTGGGCGGGATCAAGTCCGGCATGGGCTATTGCGGGTGCCGGACGATTGTCGAACTGCAGAAGAACGGCACCTTCATCAGACAGACGCTGGCCGGCCTCCGGGAAGGTCACGTCCATGACGTGATCATCACCAAAGAGGCGCCGAACTATCGGACCGACTGGGAGCAGAGCGAATAGCAAAATGGCGAGTAGCAAATAGCGATGAGCGGATAACTCAGACCTTTTGGCTGCAGGCTATTAGCTTCTCGCTACTCGCTTACACATGGAATTCTGGCACGATAGGGTTCTCGTCCTCGACTTCGGGTCCCAGTACACACAGCTCATCGCCCGCCGCATCCGCGAAGCGCAGGTCTATTCCCAGATTCTCCCGTATTCCACCCCCCTCGCGAGGATTCAGGCCTACCGCCCGAAAGGGATCATCCTGTCCGGAGGGCCTGCCAGCGTCTACGACCGGCGAGCCCCGCTGGTGGCGAAGCAGCTCTTTGAGCAGGACCTGCCGGTGCTCGGTATCTGCTACGGCATGCAGCTGATCACGCATGTCTTGGACGGCGAGGTCGCCAAAGCGACTCGGCGGGAGTACGGCCGCGCCGAGTTGCTGATTGATGACGACTCCGATCTGTTCAAGGGAGTCGGGGAGGGCGGGGTCACCACAGTCTGGATGTCGCACGGGGATCGAATCGAGCGGCTGCCCAAAGGATTCCGCTCGATCGCCCACACGTCCAACTCGCCGATTGCCGCCATGAAGTCGGTCGCGGACGGCCGGCGGATCTATTGCCTGCAGTTTCATCCCGAGGTCGCGCACACGGTCGGCGGATTCCGAATATTGCAGAACTTCGTGCATGACATATGCGGCTGCAAGCCGACCTGGACGATGAGCTCCTACGTCGAGACGGCGGTCGCACAGATTCGGGACACGGTGGGTAAAGGCAAGGCCATCTGCGCATTGAGCGGCGGTGTGGATTCGGCCGTCGCGGCGGCGCTGGCCCATCGTGCCATCGGAAAGCAACTGACCTGCGTGTTCATCGACAACGGCCTGCTGCGTCGCGAGGAAGGAGCGCAGGTTCAAAAGACCTTTGCGTCCCATCTCAAGCTCAACCTGAGGTGTCTTGATCGCTCCTCTGAATTTCTCAAGGGCTTGCGGGCGGTCACCGATCCGGAACGGAAACGGAAGATCATCGGGCGTCTCTTCATCAAGAGCTTTGAGGCTGAAGCGTATCGTATCGGACAGGTGCGCTTTCTGGTGCAAGGGACCCTGTACCCCGATGTCATCGAGAGCGTCAGCTTCAAGGGGCCCTCCGCGACGATCAAAACGCATCACAACGTCGGCGGACTCCCCACGAAGATGAGACTCCGGCTCATCGAGCCCTTGCGCGAGCTGTTCAAGGACGAGGTCCGGCTACTGGGGAAAGAGGTAGGCCTGCCAGACGACATGATCTGGCGGCAGCCGTTTCCCGGCCCCGGCCTGGCCGTCCGGATACTCGGAGCCGTGACCCGGGAGCGGCTAGCCATGCTGCGGGAGGCAGATGCGATCGTGGAGGAGGAAGTCAGGAACTCCGGGCTCTACCGGGAGCTGTGGCAAGCCTTCGCGGTGTTGCTCCCGGTTCGGACGGTGGGCGTGATGGGGGATCAGCGGACCTATGAACACGTGGTGGCGATCCGGGCGGTGACCAGCCTGGATGGGATGACCGCCGACTGGGCGAAGCTGCCGCATGATCTGCTGGGGACGATGGCCAATCGGATCATCAACGAGGTGAGCGGGGTGAACCGGGTGGTTTATGATGTCAGCTCGAAGCCGCCGTCGACGATCGAGTGGGAGTAGGACATGGAGCGGGTCCTGTCGCCGACCAAGCCCGTCCGTCCTCGCTACACCCATCCCCCCGTGGGGGTATCGCGGCGCCTGACACATTGTTCCCAGTAGGTACGTAGTGGCTTCTGTACCACCTAGTAAGCTGCCCTCCCCTTTCGCTGCGGGCGGGCGGGCGCCCAGGCCGGCGCCACCCGCCCATCACGCATGACGTATGTTAGTACGGCTTCAAAAGGTGATTGCAAGTTCGGGGCTGGTGTCGCGACGGAAGGCAGAGGTGATGATTGCGCAGGGACGAGTGACCGTGAACGGGAAGGTCGTACGGGAACTTGGAACCCGCGTGGATCCAGCTCGGGATCACGTCAAGGTCAATGGCCGTCATTTGGAGCCGGTCCAGCCGCATGCCTATATCATGCTGAATAAGCCGAAGGGAATCGTGTCGTCGTTGAGCGATCCCGAAGGCCGGCCTACGGTGAAGGATCTGCTTCATGGCGTGAGCGTCCGCGTGTTTCCGGTCGGCCGATTGGATTCTGACAGCGAAGGGTTGATGCTGCTGACCAACCACGGCGATCTGGCGCAGGCGTTGGTCCATCCCCGGTACCATGTCCCCAAAACGTACCTGATCAAAGTGAAGGGGGTGTTGACGGACGACGAGATCAAATCCTTGGAACGCGGCGTGGAGTTGGAGGATGGCGTCACCAGCCCGGCGAGGGTGAAAAAAGTCAGAAAGGCTGAACAGAACTCCTGGCTGGAGATCACGATTCATGAGGGGCGGAAACATCAAGTGAAGCGCATGCTGGAGGCGGTGGGGCATCCGGTCTCGAAGCTGATCCGGGTTCGGTTTGGTCCCTTGACCCTGCGGGATCTGGCTGCGGGCGAGTTCCGCTATCTCACCGACCGGGAGGCGAATGCGGTGCGCGATCTCGTTCGCGATCGCACGAGTTCTGAGACCAGGGAGCAGCATCATTCTGCGAGGAATAAGGCCCGCGTCTCCTCACGCCTCACCCGTCGAGAGCCCCCGTCGAGCCCGCGACCCGGCTCGGGCTCGACCCTGAGCTCTGCCGAAGGGTCGAGAGCCTCGGCTCGACTGAGCTCGCCGAAGTCTGGGTCGAGCGATCTGGGTCGAGCGACGCCTCACCCCTCACGGGGTTCTATGCGGAGAAGCGCATGAAGATGCGAACGCATCGCTGTGGCGAGCTGACGAAGGCCCATGTCGGCCAGACCGTGGTGCTGAACGGGTGGGTCCATGGCAGGCGGGATCACGGGACAGTCATGTTCATCGATCTTCGGGATCGACAGGGGATCACGCAGGTTGTGTTCAATGCGGAACAGAACCCATCGGCTCATCAACAGGCCCACGCGCTGCGCAGCGAATATGTCATCTCGGTCAGGGGAGTCGTCGCACGAAGGCCGGACGGATCTGCGAATCCGGACCTGGTCACCGGCGAGATCGAGGTGATGGTCGAATCGGCCGAGATCCTCAACGACGCGCGGACGCCGCCCTTCCTGATAGAAGACGAGGTTGACGTGACCGAGACGCTTCGGCTGAAGTACCGGTATCTCGATTTGCGCCGTCCCAAGATGCAGCGATTGCTCGAACTTCGCCACGCGGTCACGCAGCAAGTCCGCTCCTTCCTGAATGCGCAGGGATTTCTTGAAGTCGAAACCCCCATGCTCACCAAGAGCACGCCTGAAGGCGCCCGTGATTACCTGGTACCCAGTCGCGTGAACCCCGGCAGCTTTTTTGCGCTTCCGCAATCTCCACAAGTGTTCAAGCAGATCCTGATGGTGAGCGGCGTGGACCGCTATTACCAGATTGCGCGGTGTTTCCGCGACGAGGACCTCCGGTTCGATCGCCAGCCGGAGTTCACTCAGATCGATCTGGAGCTGTCGTTTGTGGACCGTGAGCAAGTCATGCGCCTGACCGAGGAGATGGTCCGCCGGGTATTCAAGGAAACACGCGGCATCCCCTTGCCCTCGCCCTTCCCGCGGTTGACCTACCGGGAGGTGATGGGCCGGTACGGCACGGACAAGCCTGACCTGCGCTTCGAGATGCCGCTGGAAGACCTCTCGGCCTTTGCGGCGGAGACCGAGTTCAAGGTGTTCCGGGAGGCGGTCGCCAAGGGCGGGATCGTGAAGGCGTTGGTCGTCAAGAATGGGGCGGGCACCCCGCGCAGCCGGATCGACGCCCTGGGGGAGATCGCGAAGGGCTGGGGGGCGAAAGGCCTGGCCTGGGTCAAGATCACCCAAGACCGGCAGCTGGACTCCGTCATCGCAAAGTTTCTGGTTGCGGACCGACTCCTGGGCGCCCTGCCGGGAATGGGGCCGGGCGATCTCCTCCTCTGTGTGGCCGACAAGCCGAGGATCGCGCATGACGTGCTGGGCCGGCTGCGGCTGCATCTGGCCGGGGAACTCGGCTTGATCGATCAACACCTCTGGCGGCCACTGTGGGTCACCGACTTTCCGTTGTTAGATTACGATGAGGGCGCGAAGCGGTACATCGCCATGCACCATCCGTTCACGGCGCCGTTCGACGAGGATGTGCCCGTGCTCGAGAACGATCCGCTGCGGGTACGGGCGAAGGCGTATGACCTGGTCCTCAACGGCAATGAGCTCGGGGGCGGCAGCATCCGAATCCATCGGCGCGATCTGCAGACCAGGGTCTTTGACCTGCTCGGAATCGGGAAGGATGAGGCCTCGGCCAAGTTCGGCTTCCTGCTGGAGGCGCTTGAATACGGCGCCCCTCCGCACGGGGGCATCGCCCTTGGACTCGACCGCCTCGTGATGCTGCTGGGCGGGGCCGATTCCATCCGCGACGTCATCGCCTTCCCCAAGACGCAGAAGGCCCAGGATCCCATGACTGAGGCCCCTTCCCCAGTGACCCCCGAGCAGTTGAAGGAACTGCGGATTAAACTGGATCGACTGGAATAGCGCCCGCGCTGTTTCTCAGGTGGGCGCAGCGGGAGGGCTCATGTGGGCTCGACGGACAGTGCGTCCAACCATGTGGGCCCTGATCATCCTGGCCGGCTGTCAGTCTGCCACTCTGAACGAGCGAGCCGGAGTCGGCTGCGTTGAGCTCGCAAACCAGATTACCCTGTCTGACCGCATCCTGACCCTCAATCTTCTGTCCGACGCGTTTTCCCAGGGTTGCTATGGCACGGTGATTGATTACGGGGCTAAGGCCCACTCGGCATTCCGGCACAAGACCTTTTCGGTGCTGAAGGAAACCGCCAGCATGTTCATTCCCGATGGCACATTGACTGATTACGTGCTGGAAAGCTATGAGCGCGGCTATTTGAGCTTCCTGCTCTCGGCGAGTTATTTCAAGACACACAAAACCCAAGACGCGAAGGTCGAACTGAGGCAGTTGGATCATGAACTGTTCACGCCGCTGTACAACTATGGCGAGGATCCCGTCAATCTGGTCCTGTCAGCGGTGATGTGGGAGCAGCTGGGAGAACCAAGCGAAGCCCGAGTGGACTGGCTTCGTCTGCGGGATCAGGTCGGAGCCTTGAGGGATCTGAACGTGAATCTTCGAACCTTCGCCGAGTTTCAGATGGACCGGATCGACAGAGCACAGCCGATCCAATCAGGATGGCAGATTTACGGAATTGGGCGATTTCCTCAGGTCGACTGGAATGTGGAGTTCCTCGGCTCAAGCAATGGATATTTTCGCGTCTCGCCGAAGCGAGGGTTCGTGCCGGCCTGCGTGTCTGAGACAGGGGCGCGGATTTCGACCAGAAATTGGTTTCAGAAAATCGCGACCCGGCACAACCATGCCTATCATCCGCTCCTCAATATGCAAAGCTGGATCAGACTGCCTGTCGGGATCATTTACGGCCTGGTGCCTATGACGGCGGGGGCCGGAGTCGTCGTCGGTGGCTGCGTGGCCGATGCAATGCTTTCGGAAGGTCGTGGCGGCGCTCTCTGTCAATTATCCATCGTGGGCGGCGTCGCATTGATGGCGAAGGGACCTGAAGTCATCGAGGGGACCCTTCAACCGGATTTGCGTCATTGGGAGCGAATTCCGGAAGCCTTCGTCGTGACGTGGGCTGCTGATCCGATACAGGAACCATGTCTTTCGGGCATGCGCGGTGCGCAGAGAATGATCTGAACGGTCCGTGCTCCTCCCTTCAGAGCGCACGGTGCCTCCGTGGCAGTGCGTGTAGCCATGGTGTAGAATGAACTCACGACAACTGACGGCACATGGGACGTGCAGGATGAAACCGCTGGTTCAGTTCCCTCTCTCGGGTTTCTTGGTCGTGTTGATCGGATGCTCGCTGGTTGTCCCGAAAGAAACACTCTACTTGCGGGCGGCCCAGAATCTGGCGACGCAAGCAGAGGTTCGTGAGCGGCTTGGCGCCCCGCGGGAGGAGACATCCACGCCGGATGGGGAATCCCAGTGGGTCTATGAGGTGCGGGAAGTCGAGGCAAGCGCTCAGAATACGTGGGCCACGGCTGGGTCGTGGTGCGACCAATATGTCCTCACCTTCGATCGGCAAGGCATGCTGCAAGGGTGGACGCACAAATCGTACTTTCACGGCGGAGAGACGATGCCGATCCGATGTGATTCCGGCGTTCTAAAGTCGGCATTGTAAACAGAGTCTTCAGCTCGGATGGCGGCGAGTGGACACCCGCCGAATGCGGCCTCGACTGCAGCCATGACCGATGCGGACTTCATGCGATTGGCGATTCAGGCGGCCTGGCAGGGGCTCGAGAAGGGAGAGATGCCCTTCGGCGCCAGCATTGTCAGGCGAGGGCAGGTCGTTTCGGTCGCGCATAACAGCGCCAAAGCCAACCTGGACACCACCAGTCACGCCGAAGTGCAAGCCATCCGGGAAGCAAGCCGTCAAGTCAAGGCGCTCGAACTCACCGGTGCGACTCTCTACGCCACGTGCGAGCCGTGCCCGATGTGCTTCACGGCGTGTCTGTGGGCCAAGCTGGGGCGCATCGTGTATGCCTGCCGCATCGAGGACGCGGCACAGTCCGGCATCTGGCAAATTCCGATTTCGTCCGGTCAGATGAAGCAATTAGGGCGTAGCACTGTCAAGCTCGTCGGCGGGGTCCTTCGCGAGGAAAGTCTGAAACTCTTTGAGTCCTGGTCGCGTGGCGGGACTCGGCCGGGAACATAGCACGCCGGATTGGGACACGAATAGGCTTACTGCACTCTCAATCGTTCAAGAGGAGAGACGATCATGGCCGGCAAGCAAGTCACCGTCGTCGTTCGGATCAAGGCCAAGACAGGCATGGAGGTACGGGTCAGACAGGAGTTACTCAACCTCTTGAAGCCAACCCGCACGGAGCGAGGCTGCATGAATTTCGACATGCATCAAGCTCCGAATGACCCCTCGCTCTTTCTCTTCCATGGGAACTGGGTGAGCGAGGAGGATCTCAAGAGGCACTTTGAGACCCCGCATATCAAGCGCTGGATTGAAGAAGCCAAGGCATTGCTGGCGACACCGATGGAACTGACGCGCTGGCGTAAGGTTGATTAGACAGGAGTGATACGATGAAAGCGATCCTTCAGGTCTCCCTCTGGGGTGTCTTGGCGGTGATGATGGGATGCGCGCTGGTGACCCCCAACGAAACACTCTACTTGCGCTCGGCGTTGGACCGAGCGACCCAAGAAGAGGTGAAGCAGCGGCTTGGGCCACCTTGGCGGACGACAGTGACGCCGGCTGGAGAATCGGTGTGGGTCTACGAGGTGCGGGAGCAGGATCCGGGTTGTTGTTGGACGTCGAGGGGGTTGTGGTGCGACGAGTACGTGCTCACATTCGATAACCGCGCCGTGCTGCGGCGTTGGACGCACGAGTCCCAGTTTCACGGCGGAGAGATCATGCCGACCTACTGTGTGACAGGGAGATTCAGGTCGGAATCGTGAACGAGAAGAGCTGAGGACAGCCGTCCCGTGATCCTCAAACGACATGGCGAGTAACGAAGCCTTACAAAGGCGTGACACGATGGGGACGAAGAAGCTGTTGGGTGCCGTGGTCCTGGGGCTCACCCTCCTGGCCGCGGCCTGTGCGAGCGGTTCCCAACCCGGAGTGAGCGGGCCGTATCAGACGTGGGATGCAGTCATCACCAGGTGGGTCGGGGCCAATAAGCAAGACCTGTACTATGAACTCGGGCCTCCGAACCTACACCCGAAAGAACTACCCGACGGGATGACTGAGATGGTGTGGGACATGACGATCGATCGCATGCCGGGCCAGGCGGATGAGTATAATTTGCTTCCGCTCTACAACACGTCGGTGAATTGCCAGCTCGTCTTTTTAGCCGATGCCGACGACATCATTAGGTCCGGGCGCCGCATTGGCTGCGACTAGCCGGAATTCACCACGAGGACCAGTGCGATATGAATTCATTCCGTTGGTGGATTGTGGTGAGTCTGCTGTTTGTCGGATGCGTTCTGTTCGAAGGGAAAGAAACCGTGTACTTACGGTCGGCGCAAGGGCGGGCCACACAAGTGGAGGTCGAGCAGCGTCTTGGGCCTCCAGCTCTGACGAGATCCACTGAGGAAGGGGAATCTGTCTGGGTGTATCAGGTGCGGGAGGAGCAGCCCGGCAGTCGCATCACGGCGCCTGGCACGTGGTGCGACGAATACGTGCTCACGTTCGATGGGCAGGGCATCCTGCGAGGCTGGACGCACCGGTCGCAATTCCACGGCGGGGAGCTGATGCCCACCTATTGCGTGTCAGATGGATCCAACCCTGCCTCCTGATCTCCAATCTTGATTCTTTCTGAATACCGCGATGCCGAGCGCTAGAGATCTCGCCGCAAACATCCCTTGGCGCATAAAGATCGGAGCAAAGCTCGTGTTGTCTCGCCTTCCCTTGGACTACGGCTTCTGGCAACGGGTGGGGTGGTTTCGGCTTGGGGATATGGATAACCCTGAGTACGCCTTTGCAGTGGTCAAGCGACATTTTGAGAGGGCGAGCGCCTCACGGAATTACGAAGGTCTTGTGGCGTTGGAGGTCGGACCGGGAGATTCGGTCTGCTCAGCAATGATCGCATTCGCATTCGGGGTAAGGGCTACTGTTCTTGTTGATACCGGACGGTTCGCTCGGCAAGATTCTGAGGCATATAGGGCCATGGCGGTATACCTCGAAGAGCGAGGCTTCGCCGTTCCGCGTCTTGAGGAAACAACCACCATGGAAGACGTGCTTCGGAGTTGTCATGCCCAATACTTGACTGGCGGCTTGGCGTCGCTTCGGGCACTACAAAAAGAATCAGTTCATTTTGTATGGTCACATCACGTGCTTGAGCACATCAAGCGTTGTGAGTTTGTTGACGTCATGCGCGAAGTGCGGCGTATCCTGCGTCCTGATGGTGTTTGCTCACACAGCGTAGATCTCAAAGATAACCTGAGCGATGCATTGAACAACCTGAGATTCTCGGAACGTGTCTGGGAATCGCCATTCATGGCACGATCGGGCTTTTATACGAACCGATTGAGATATTCGGAAATGAGAGACATTTTTAGAAGAACAGGCTTTGAGGTAGACGTGATCGAAGTGGCAAGATGGGACGAGTTGCCCACCCCAAGAGAGAAGATGTCAGACGAGTTCAGACGCTTTTCGGATGAAGATCTGCTCGTATCTGAATTCGATGTCATCCTACGTCCGGAGTAGAGATCCGAGAAGAGCCGGATCGCTGTGAGTCCGGGGTTGAGAAGCCAGCCCTGTGAAGGCTCGATCACCCTTCGCAGGGAACTCTTGCAGGCATTTCAGACTCATGGAAGGCATGCCATGACGGCAGTGCGTCAGGCAGGTAGATCCAGTGGCTTCAGAGTGACCAGGTTGGTAGTCCTCAGCCTGGCTCTCCTGGGAGTTGGCTGCTCCCTGTTCATCCCCAAGGAAACCCTCTACCTGGAATCGGCGAAGGACCGCGCCACCCAGGAGGAGGTTCAGCAGCGGCTGGGAAAACCGATGTTGGTAGCGTCCACGAAGGCTGGGGATCGGGTCTGGGTCTATCAGGTCTGGTTCGAGGAGTCGGGATCCCAGAACAAGTGGGGAGCACCAGGAACCTGGTGCGACGAGTATGTGCTTACCTTCGATAATCAAGGCGTCCTGCGTGCCTGGACACATAAGTCCGAAGGGCACGGAGGAGAGCTGATGCCGAAGTACTGTGTGACGGATGGATTCAAGCCTGCGTCGTGAGGCAACAAGTCCCACCTCGGCTGAAAACAAAATCGAGACATCGCACGCTGGCTTTCAATAAGCCCTACGGCGTGCTGCCTTGCTTTACCGATGCGAAGGGACGCCCGACCTTGGCCGAGTATGTGAAGGCTCCCGGCGTCTATGCCGCCGGACGGTTGGACTTTGACAGCGAGGGGCTCATGGTGCTGACGTCGGATGGCGCGTTGGCGCATCACATCACGGACCCGCAGCATAAGCTCCCGAAGATCTATCTGGCGCAGGTGGAGCGCATCCCGAACGACGAGGCGTTGGCGCAGCTGAGAGCAGGCATCTTGCTGAAGGGAAAACGCACAAGGCCTGCTGAGGTGCGCCTGCTGTCAGACGCTCCGGAGCTGCCGGATCGTCCGGTGCCGATCCGGTTCCGCAAGAACGTGCCGACCGCCTGGTTGGAGATCACGCTGCGCGAGGGCCTGAACCGACAGGTGCGGCGCATGACCGCCGCCGTGGAGCATCCGACGGTGCGACTCGTTCGGATTGCCATCGGACCGATTATGCTGGGAGATCTTCAGCCCGGCCACTGGCGGGAATTGGCGAACAGTGAAATTGACCAAATTTATCGGACAGCAAAGGCACAGCGCAGCCCTCCAACGCACCGGTCACGATCCCATCCTGCGCCCCCTCGCCGGTGAGTCCGAGGCATAAGTCAATACGCATGCTCTATTCTTGCGCGTCGGATGGGAGGGATGGGCACGGAGGCGAACGGCATGGCGGGATGTAGATACTGTTAGCAGTGAGACGCCGGATGCGACGGCATCGCGCCTCGCGGCCTTATAGAAGCATCCGGCCAACAGTATGGCGGCAGTAGGAAACTGTCGTCAGCGCATCAATGCCGGCGCCGTAGCTGCCCGCCCGACGCCAGCCGAGGCGCTCATCCGGCTCGTGAGCAGCAAAGGTCCGCCACCCCGCGTCACACCTCTTCCACGTCCGCGATGATCGTGTGATACCCCGAGGCGCCGGCAGGTTGTGGCCGCACCAACTCGGCAATCTGAAGATTACCCTTCGCGTCGGTGGCGCGAACGGCCACCTGATACTTGCCCGGCTTGGGAGGGTTCCAGCGGTAATTCCAGATGACCCAGGAATAGGGCGAGAGCGTCGGCTCCAGCTCGGCTTCCTGCCAAGTTTTAGCCCGATCGAAGCTCAGTTCCACCGTTGAAATAGTATGGGGCCCGCCGAAGGCGATGCCTCTGAATACGTGCTCCGGTCCTCTGAGCGGCTGGTAATGGCCCGGGCTGTCGATGCGGGAAAAGATTTTGATCGTGCCGTCGTCGGTCCAGCCCTTCCGTTGCCAATAGCCTTGATAGTCCCCGTTGTAAACCTCGATTTCAATAATCCATTTGACGTTCTTAATGCCGTAGAGGCCGGGCACGACGAGACGCAGCGGGAAGCCATGTGCTTTGGGCAGTTTTTCGCCGTTCATCAAATAGGCCAGCATGACATCGCCCCGCATGGCGCGGGAGAAGGGAATGCTGTCGTCATAGCCGTCGGCTGCCCGGAACACCACATCCCGCGCGGTTTCTTCATCCGCTCCCACGTCTTGCAATAGCTTTTTGAGGGAAATGCCTCTCCATTGCGCATTCCCGAGGCTGTCCCCTCCGGGGAGCGTATCAATGCATTCCAGCGTCACGACCTGATCAAACGAATCCCGGTTCAGGATGTCCCGCCAGCCGAGGGTGACCGGCTTCTTCACCTCGCCCGTGATGGCCAGTCGCCACTGTTCCACATCGAGGTCTCTCGAGACGTTGAACGGCGACTCCATATAGTTGACGACATAGAATGTGTCATTCGGGGTGAAATAGAGGGTTTCCCTCGGCGGGACAGCAAACATGCGGCCCAACAGGCCGCCGACGGAATCGCACCCTCCGGTCAGGCCGGCGAGCAGGCTCAATCCACCCACTTGCAGGAGTGTCCGCCGCTTGACTTTCATTCCCTCCACCTTCACCACGACTCGACGGCCATTATGATACACGGGTTCTTTGCCCCGCAAGGGGATTCCGATCCTCTTGACAATGACGTGGCTGCGTTCTATAAATAGCCTCTGCTGCGAATCATTCTGCCTGTTCTTATCCCTGCTTGACATCATTCTTTATGGTGTAGTAGAGTGAGCGGCTTTCACGGATTTTCTTGTTCTTTGACAACTGAATAGAGCGAGCAAGGTAAGGTGTATTGAGGTGGTGGCCCTTGGATCCAATTCCATGACACCATAACGAGAGTTTGATCCTGGCTCAGAACGAACGCTGGCGGCGCGCTTAACACATGCAAGTCGAACGAGAAGGCGTAGCAATACGCTTGTACAGTGGCGAACGGGTGAGTAATACGTGGGTGACCTACCCTCGAGTGGGGAATAACCCGCCGAAAGGCGGGCTAATGCCGCGTACGCTTCCATCTTTATGGAGGTGGAAGGAAAGCCGTGCCGTGGGCACGGCGCTCAAGGATGGGCTCACGTCCTATCAGCTTGTTGGTAGGGTAACGGCCTACCAAGGCTCCGACGGGTAGCTGGTCTGAGAGGACGATCAGCCACACTGGCACTGCGACACGGGCCAGACTCCTACGGGAGGCAGCAGTGAGGAATATTGCGCAATGGGCGAAAGCCTGACGCAGCGACGCCGCGTGGGGGATGAAGGTCTTCGGATTGTAAACCCCTTTCGGGAGGGAAGATGGGACGGGCAACCGTTCGGACGGTACCTCCAGAAGCAGCCACGGCTAACTTCGTGCCAGCAGCCGCGGTAATACGAAGGTGGCAAGCGTTGTTCGGATTTACTGGGCGTACAGGGAGCGTAGGCGGTTAGGTAAGCCCTTCGGGAAATCTCCCGGCTTAACCGGGAAAGGTCGGGGGGGACTGCCTGGCTAGAGGACGGGAGAGGAGCGCGGAATTCCCGGTGTAGCGGTGAAATGCGTAGAGATCGGGAGGAAGGCCGGTGGCGAAGGCGGCGCTCTGGAACGTTCCTGACGCTGAGGCTCGAAAGCGTGGGGAGCAAACAGGATTAGATACCCTGGTAGTCCACGCCCTAAACGATGGACACTAAGTGTCGGCGGGTTACCGCCGGTGCCGCAGCTAACGCAGTAAGTGTCCCGCCTGGGGAGTACGGCCGCAAGGTTGAAACTCAAAGGAATTGACGGGGGCCCGCACAAGCGGTGGAGCATGTGGTTCAATTCGACGCAACGCGAAGAACCTTACCCAGGTTGGACAAGCAGGTAGTAAAAACCTGAAAGGGCAATGAGCCCGCAAGGGCATCCTGCTCAGGTGCTGCATGGCTGTCGTCAGCTCGTGCCGTGAGGTGTTGGGTTAAGTCCCGCAACGAGCGCAACCCCTGTCTTCAGTTGCCATCGGGTCAAGCCGGGCACTCTGAAGGGACTGCCCAGGAGAACGGGGAGGAAGGTGGGGATGACGTCAAGTCAGCATGGCCTTTATGCCTGGGGCTACACACGTGCTACAATGACCGGTACAAAGGGCTGCAAACCCGCGAGGGGGAGCCAATCCCAAAAAACCGGCCTCAGTTCAGATTGGGGTCTGCAACTCGACCCCATGAAGGCGGAATCGCTAGTAATCCCGGATCAGCACGCCGGGGTGAATACGTTCCCGGGCCTTGTACACACCGCCCGTCACACCACGAAAGCCCGTTGTACCAGAAGTCGCTGGAGCCAACCCGCAAGGGGGGCAGGCGCCCAAGGTATGGCTGGTGATTGGGGTGAAGTCGTAACAAGGTAGCCGTAGGGGAACCTGCGGCTGGATCACCTCCTTTCTAAGGAGTACCAACTCCTTCAGAATTCTGGATTCAAGGACCACCTCTTCAGTACACCTCCATGACTTGTGAGGATGAGTGCCGCGCCGTCGTGTGATCACGCCGGTCGGTGGCCGAAACAGCAGACGTCGTCAGGTTGCCCGGTTGAGGATCTCGGCTGGGCCTATAGCTCAGATGGCTAGAGCGCACGCCTGATAAGCGTGAGGTCGGTAGTTCAATCCTACCTAGGCCCACCATCTGAGTGGTGATGACCGGCGGTTCCGCCTGCCTCATTCCTCTTCGGCATCATTCGCTCACAAGCGTTGGGGCTGTAGCTCAGTTGGGAGAGCATCTGCTTTGCAAGCAGAGGGTCGGCGGTTCGACTCCGCTCAGCTCCACCAGCTGCTCGCTCATTCGGTTTCGGAGGGTTGAGGTCGCGCCTCAACCCGATCGTTCTTTGACAATTGAATAGGTCTCGAACAGACCATGTGTGTCAGGAGCAAATGTGTTGTTAAGCTACTAAGGGTGTACGGTGGATGCCCTGGCATCAGGAGGCGATGAAGGGCGTAGCTAGCTGCGATAAGCCCCGGGGAGCCGCAAGCAGGCCGTGATCCGGGGATGCCCGAATGGGGAAACCCAGGCGATGAATGCCGCCTATCCTCCGCGGAATCCATACGCGGAGCGAAGCCCACGCAGGGAAGTGAAACATCTCAGTACCTGCAGGAAAAGAAAGCAACCGCGATTCCCCCAGTAGTGGCGAGCGAAAAGGGAATAGCCTAAACCCTACATATGCCAAGTCCGTATGCGTTGTATGTGGGGGGTCGAAGGCCTTTGCCGGATAGCGATACGGCGCTGTCGGCGAGTCACAAACCAGGATCTTAGCTGAACGGTCTGGAAAGGCCGGCCGCAGCGGGTGACAGCCCCGTAAGCGAAAAGACCCTGGCTCGCTTGGCGAAGGTCCTGAGTACCACGGGGCCCGAGAAACCCAGTGGGAATCTGGGAGGACCACCTTCCAAGGCTCAATACTACCTGATGACCGATAGCGCACCAGTACCGCGAGGGAAAGGTGAAAAGAACCCCGGTGAGGGGAGTGAAATAGAACCTGAAACCGTACACCTACAAGCAACGAGAGGGCTATGGCCCGCAAGGGCAATGCCTGATCGTGTGCCTTTTGCTTAATGAGCCGGCGAGTTATTCTGCGCAGCGAGGTTAAGCCGGAGAGGCGGAGCCGTAGCGAAAGCGAGTCCGAAACGGGCGTTTAGTTGCGTAGAATAGACCCGAAGCGAGGTGATCTACCCATGGCCAGGATGAATCCGCCGTAACAGGCGGAGGAGGTCCGAACCGGTGTTTGTTGCAAAAAGCTCGGATGAGCTGTGGGTAGGAGTGAAAGGCTAATCAAACCTCGTGATTGCTGGTTCTCCCCGAAATAGCTCTAGGGCTAGCCTCGTCTCAGCCGTAGCGGAGGTAGAGCACTGGATGAGCTAGGGGCGTTCCAACGCTACCGAACTCAACCAAACTCCGAATGCCGCTACTGGACGGACGGGAGTCAGACTACGGGCGCTAAGGTCCGTGGTCAAAAGGAGAATAGTCCAGACCGCCAGCTAAGGTCCCGAATCGTGAGCTAAGTGGAAAAGGTTGTAGGGTCGCTCAGACAGCCAGGAGGTTGGCTTAGAAGCAGCCACCCTTTAAAGAGTGCGTAACAGCTCACTGGTCGAGCGAGCCTGCGCCGAAAATTTAACGGGGCTTAAGTTCACAACCGAAGCTGCGGACTTGCGCTGCAAGGCGTGAGTGGTAGGGGAGCATTCTCTAGGCGGTGAAGGTCGACCGACAAGGACGACTGGAGCGTAGAGAAGAGATTATGCCGGCATAAGTAGCGATAAACGATGTGAGAATCATCGTCCCCGTAAGCCTAAGGTTTCCTGGCCTATGTTCGTCAGGTCAGGGTTAGTCGGTCCCTAAGCCGAGGCCGAAAGGCGTAGGCAATGGAAAACAGGTCAACATTCCTGTACCACCGCGTGGACGTTATCAGCGAAGGGGGGACGCAGGAGGGTAGGTACCGCCGGGTCCCTGGAATACCCGGTCCAAGCACGTAGGCGGGGCTCGTAGGCAAATCCGCGGGCCCGTTACCGCCGAGATGTGATGGGGAGGCCGCAAGGCCGCAAACGGACTGATCCCACACTGCCGAGAAAAGCCTCGTAGCGAGTTCGCGTGGTGACCGTACCGCAAACCGACACAGGTAGGCGGGTGGAATACACCAAGGGGCGTGAGAGAACACTCCCTAAGGAACTCTGCCATCTAGCCCCGTAACTTCGGAAGAAGGGGTGCCTCGAGTAGGTGAGGCCGT
>MNDM01000017.1:0-11265 GCA_001914955.1 Nitrospirae bacterium 13_2_20CM_2_62_8
GGAACGGTGCCTCCAGCGGTTCCGCGCGCACGTCGAGCCGGCGCTGCCGAGCCTGCGCACCAGCGTCATTCATCATGATGGGAACGACTACAACGTACTCGTCACCGGTATCCGGTCAGATGGCGGAGAGGTGACCGGGCTGGTTGATTTCGGTGATCTGGTCGAGTCCCACACCCTGTTCGAGCTGGCCGTGTGCACCGCCTACGCCATGCTCGGCAAGACCGATCCGGTCGCCGCCGCGGCGCAGGTCGTCGGCGGGTATCATCGTGTCAACCCCTTAACGGAGCATGAGCTGGAGCTCCTGTACGACCTCATCGCCATGCGACTGTGCACGAGCGTGACCATCTCGGCCCATCAGCGGAAGATCCAGCCGGATAACCAGTACCTCACCGTCTCGGAGGGCCCGGCCTGGACCGCCCTGACCCTCCTGGCCCAACTGAGCCCGCGGCTGTTCCTGTCCGCCTTCCGCCACGCCTGCGGGATGGCCGCCTGCCCGGGAACGGCCGCGGTGGTGCGCTGGCTCGAGACCCACGCAGATGCCATCGGCCCGGTGGTGGAAGCCGACCTGCGAAAAGGGGAGCACCTGGTCTTTGATCTCAGTGCCGGCAGCGCCGACCCGGTCTGTCTCATCGATCCCGCCGATGTGCCACGTGTCTCCGACGCGCTGTTCGAACGGATGCGGGGAGCCGTCGTGCGAGTCGGGATTGGCCGGTATGATGAAGCCCGCCGGGGGTACACGGCGGCGCAATACCGTCCCGCCGGAAGTGATGCCGATGAGTGGCGCACGGTCCACCTCGGCATGGATCTGTTCATGACGCCGGGGACGGCGGTATTGGCCCCGCTGGATGGCACGGTCCACAGCTTTGCCAACAACCGGCAGCCGCTCGACTACGGGCCGACCATCATCCTCCGGCATGAGATCGAGGGCGCGGGCGAATTGTTTACCCTCTACGGGCACCTCGATCCCGAATGCCTGCAGGGACTCTACCCGGGCAGGCCCGTCGCCAAGGGTTCCCGGATAGGAGCCGTCGGGGACCCGTCAGTCAACGGCCAGTGGCCCCCGCACCTGCACTTTCAGCTCGTCACGGACCTGCTCGACCAGGCCGGAAACTTTCCCGGTGTCTGCGCTGCGCGGGACCGTGCCCTCTGGCTCAGTCTGTGTCCCGATCCCAATCTGATCCTCCGGATTCCCCATCTACCCAAGCCGGAATCCGGGCGAAGCCCGGAGGAGATCCTGGCGGCCCGCAGGACCCGTCTGGGCACGAACTTGACTGTGTCGTATGAGAAGCCGCTCGCGATCGTGCGAGGCTGGCGGCAGTACTTGTACGACCAGCTAGGTCGCGAGTTTCTCGATGCCGTGAACAACGTCGCGCATGTCGGGCACGGTCATCCCGCGGTCGTCCGGGCGGCGCAGCAGCAGATGGCTGTTCTGAACACGAATACCCGCTACCTCCACGCCAGCCTCGTGGAGTATGCCGAGCGGCTCTGCGCCACCCTGCCGGAGCCCCTGCGGGTCTGTTACTTCGTGTGCTCCGGCAGTGAAGCCAATGAGCTCGCCCTGCGGATGGCGCGGACTCACACCAAAGGGACCGACTTCATCGTCGTTGACGGCGCCTACCACGGCAACACGACGAGCCTGATTGACATCAGCCCGTACAAGTTCGACGGCCCCGGCGGCAGCGGCGCCCCTCCCCATGTCCACACGGTCCCGATGCCGGACCGCTACCGGGGACCGTACAAGGACCACCGGGACGCCGGCCGCCGGTATGCGCGCCTCTTCGGCGAAGCCGTGGAACGTATCCAACGTGGCCGCGGCCGGCTCGCCGCGTTCATCTGCGAATCGTTCCTGAGCTGCGGCGGGCAGATCGTCCTGCCGCCCGGCTATCTCGCGGAGGCCTATCGCCTTGTCCGGGAGGCCGGCGGCGTCTGCATCGCCGATGAGATCCAGGTGGGGTTCGGCCGAATCGGATCCCATTTCTGGGGCTTTCAAACCCAGAGGGTCGTGCCCGACATCGTGACCTTGGGCAAACCGATCGGCAACGGGCATCCGTTGGCGGCCGTGGTCACGACGCCCGCGATCGCGGCCTCGTTCGCCAACGGGATGGAGTACTTCAACACGTTTGGCGGCAATCCGGTCTCCTGCGCGGTCGGGTTGGCGGTGCTGGAGGTGATCGAGAAAGAGGGGTTGCAGGACAACGCCTTCACCGTGGGCGCGTACTTGAAGCAGGGGCTCACGCGTCTGATGCCAAAGCACCCACTGATCGGGGATGTCCGCGGGGCGGGGCTCTTCCTGGGCGTGGAGCTCGTCCGGGACCTCGACAGGCTGGAGCCGGCGACGGTCCAGGCGGCCTATGTGGTCGAGCGGATGAAAGACCGGGGTGTCCTGATCGGGACCGACGGCCCCTTCCGCAACGTGCTGAAGATCAAGCCGCCGATGGTGTTCACGACGGCGGATGCCGACCGGCTGGTGGACGCCCTCGATCGCGTGCTGGCGGAGCCACGCCTCAGGTGCCTGCGAGCCGGGGTCTAGCCGACGGGCTCACCATGGCCCGCTCAAGCCGCCCCTGCTCCTCACGCCCCTTCCAGTTCAAGGACCCGACGAGTCAGTAGCCGTCTCCACCGCTCGGCTGAGCCATTGCAGGGGCCGGTTCCGAGAGATTCTCCAGGGCATCCTCGACCGCCTTGGTCGCCGCATCCGTACGCCCCGCCTTTCCCTGGTCTATGGCCTGCTTGAGCGCGCGGATTCCCTGCTCGAGGTACGGGCTCGCCGCCTCTTTCTTCGCCAGCTCGGCATGCTTGAGCGCCTCCCGCGCCTCCGTCACCAGCGCGTCGGGATAGCCTTGCTTCCCCTGCGCCACTGCGGCCTGTGCGTGCTCGACCGCCTCGGCGACATGCTTGCTCTCGGCCAGGGCCAGGGGGGCCACTGCCACCAGGAACCCGAGCCACGCCACGCTCAGCAGTCTTCCCAATCCCATGCCCTTCCTCCTTTACGCCGGCACGAACTTCAGGGCCGCAGAGTTGATGCAATAGCGCAAGCCGGTGGGCGGGGGGCCATCCTTGAACACGTGCCCTTGGTGGCCACCGCATCTGGTGCAATGCACTTCGGTTCGCGGCCCGAACAGTTTCCAATCGGTTTTGGTGCCGATCGCCGACTCGGCAATGGGCTTCCAGAAACTCGGCCAGCCCGTCCCGCTGTCAAACTTGTGCTCCGAGGAAAACAAGGGCAGGTCGCAGCCGGCGCACAGGTAGGTGCCGGGCTTTTTGTTATCGTGGTACTTGTTCGTGAAGGCACGCTCCGTGCCCTCCTGGCGCAGCACATAGTACTGCTCCGGGGTCAGCAGCTTCTTCCATTCCTCGTCTGTTTTGGTGACCTCAAACATGTTGCCAGCCTCCTTGGCTTCTGCGGGGAAGAACCCAACGCCCACTTCTTAACCCATTTGTCTCAGCCTGTGCAAGATCATTACAAACAGATCTTACTTGCCCGTCGTGGAGCGGAGTTCGATCCCGTACCGGGGCGCAGAGATGGCTTCGCTCCGGCAGCGGGGGCAGCGGCTCGGCCTGGTCAGGCGGGTGCGTCCGCGGAAGACGAAGTCGCAGTCCTGACAGGCCGACGGGTCCAGCACAAACCGGCGCGCCCGGTCGCGCGCCACCGAGCGGACGATGTGAGCCAGGTGGTCTTCGATCTGCCGTTCCGGGACCCCGACGAGCTCAGCCAGTTGCCGGGAGGTGCGGAGGGTTCCGGCGATCAACTGCATAATGCGTTGCCTGGTCGTGAGATCCAGGGTCGCCATACCTCACCCATTTTTCTCTTGGGGCCTGCCCCCTTCGGAGAGTAGAATTACGTCCAGCCGAACCATCGGTCTGGGCACATGATATAGGAGCGTCGCTGATGATGGAATGGCTGTCAGATTTCGAACCTCTTCTTCCGTATGCCCTGCAATCTGTGGTCCTGCTCACCGTGGTCCTCGCCTTGCGAGTCGTTCTGGTTCGCACGGTCTTGACTCGGCAGACCCTGCCTGTCGAGACCCGTCGGCGCTGGGCGGTCAACATCCGGAATGTCTTGGCGCTCGTGTTCGTGATCGGGCTGATCTTTATCTGGGCCCGTCAGTTAGGCACCTTCGCCGTCTCGCTGGTCGCGATCGCGGTCGCCCTGGTGCTGGCCACCAAGGAGCTGATCCTCTGCATCAGCGGCACGGTGCTTCGGGTCGGGGTGAATGCCTATTCGATGGGTGATCGTATCGAGATCGGCGGCATACGCGGCAACGTCGTGGATCAAAGCCTCTTAGCGACCACGGTGCTGGAGACCGGGCCCAATCACATCTCCTCTCAGTACACCGGCCGGGCAGTGGTGTTTCCGAACAGTTTGCTGCTCAGTAGTCCCCTGATCAACGAAACGTACATGAAGGAATACATCGTCCATGTCTTGACGGTTCCGCTCACCACTGATGATGACTGGCAGGCGGCTGAAAAGATCTTGCTGGACATCGCGAAGGTGGAATGCGGCCCGTTCATGGATGTGGCGCGCCTCCACATGAAAGAATTGGAAGGGAGGAACTGGCTGGATGCCCCCTCCGTGGAGCCGCGCGTCTCCGTGCACGTCCCGGAACCTGGGAGAATCAACCTCCTGTTGCGCGTACCCACTCCGGCTCATCGGACGTCCCGGGTGGAACAGGCGATCCTGCGCCGGTTCCTGCAGACGTTTAAGTTGGCAGGGAGGCAGCACCGTGACGACAGTTCGTAGATCGGTTATGCGCGCAGGGCTCCGCGCTCTGGCCGTATGCATATTCAGCGAACCGGTAACGCTGCCGAACAGCACTATCCGAACATCCGAGGCTGGCTCCTCCTCGTGGCCGTCGGGGTGATCCTCCTGCCGCTCCGGCTGGTCGGAATTCTAGTCGAGGACCTCTTGCCGGCCTTTTCGAAGGAGGGGTGGGCTCTGCTGACGACGCCGGGGGCCGCATTCTATCATCGATTGAATGCGCCCATTTTGATCTTTGAGTTCGGGGGGAACAGCCTGCTCCTGGTCGGCTCGCTCATTCTCGCCGTCGAATTCTTCCGTAAGCGAAAAAGGGTCCCCCTCATGATCGTGGTCCTTCTTCTCTTCGCCCTCCTCTTCTACGTCGGCGACTATTTTGCCGCTCACCTGCTCGCGGCCGTCGCGAGCCAAAGCGAGACTGAACCGGTGCTGGACCTTGTCGTCGCCGTGCTGGTGTGCGCGATCCTGGTCTGGTATTTCCTGGTCTCGAAGCGCGTCAAAGGGACCTTCGTGCACTGACACATGGACTCCCCGGAACCAATAGGCTAAACTCGGCGGCCATGTCCGCCCCTGCCCTCCTGCCGGGATCATCAGGTCGCGTCGAAGACGAGAACCGCTCCCTCGCAAAGGCCGCCGGACTGATCGGCGCGGCCACGTTTTCCAGCCGCCTCCTCGGCTTTATCCGAGACATGGTCCTCGCGCGTCTGTTCGGCGCGACCGCGGCCGCGGATGCGTTTTTTGTCGCCTACCGGATTCCGAACCTGCTCCGTGAGCTGTTCGCCGAGGGCTCGATGTCGGCGGCGTTCATCCCGGTCTTCACGGAGTATCACGCGCTTCGCGCCAAACGAGACGCCTGGGAGCTGGCCAGCGCGGTATTCACCACGCTCCTGACGGTGCTGACCCTGGTCACGATGCTCGGGATCCTGGCCGCTCCGGGGATCGTCTGGCTGCTGGCGCCGGGCTTCCACGGAGACCCGTCCAAGCTCGCGGTGACCACCTACCTGACCCGGATCATGTTCCCGTACCTGCTCTTCATCAGCTTGGCGGCGCTGGCGATGGGCGTCCTGAACTCGCTCCGCGCGTTCGCAGCACCGGCGCTGTCCCCGGTGCTGTTCAACCTCTTCATCATCGGGTGCGCGCTGTTTCTGTCACCGCTCCTGGCCGAACCGATCCTCGGGGTGGCCGTCGGGGTGGTGGCGGGCGGGGCGGCGCAGTTCGCGATGCAAGTGCCGGGGCTCTGGAGGCGAGGGATGCTGTTCGGCTGGCGATTCGAGCCGGGCCATCCAGGCGTGCGGCGCATCGGCGTGCTGCTCGTGCCCTCGCTGTTGGGGTTGTCGGTCACGCAGGTCAACATCACGGTGAGCACGATCCTGGCATCCTTCTTTGCCGGGGGACCCACGTACCTGTTCTATGGCATGCGGCTGATCCAGTTTCCGCTGGGCATCTTCGGCGTGGCGCTGGCCACCGCCATCCTGCCGACCCTGTCGGCGCAGGCGGCCAGAGGGGCGCTGGATGAGTTGCGCGCCACGCTGGGGTTCGGCCTGCGGATGATCTTTTTTATCATCCTCCCGGCCATGCTCGGGCTGATCCTGCTGCGAGGCCCGATCGTGCACCTGTTCTTCGAGCACGGCTCGTTCACGGCCCAGGATACTTCCGCCACGGCGGCGGCGGTGCTCTGCTATGCAGTGGGACTGTGGGCCTTTGCGGGCGTCAGGGTCATCGTCGCGGCGTTCTACTCCCTGCAGGACACCATGACGCCTGCGCTGGTGGCCATGGGCGCAGTGGCGGCGAACCTCGCGCTGTCCCTGCTGTTAATGGAACCGCTCCGTCACGCCGGACTGGCCCTGGCCACCGCGCTGGCGGCGATGTTCAATGTCGGAACGCTAGTGGCGGTGCTCAACCGGCGGTTGGGCGGCGTGGCCTGGTCGTCGGTCGGACGGTCGGCGGCTCGGGTGCTGGCCGCCGCGGTGCCGGTTGTCCTGCCCTGCGTCTGGGTGGACGGCCTGGAGGTCTGGACCCGTCACGGGGAATGGACCGCGAAGGCGATCATGTTGTTCGTGGGAATTGGCTTGAGCGTGACAGGCTACCTGGGAGCCCATGCGCTGATGCGCTCCGAAGAGCTGGATGTGCTGTGGGGGATGGTGAAAAGCAGGAAGGCCTCGGCTGGCAAAGGGGGGGGTGCCCGCCTCGGCTGACGAACGGCGGAGGCCACGGGGCGGCTAGACCAATCCCCTGTGCTCGCGCGTCGAGCACACAGGCAGGAGGGGCGGGGCGTCAGGGCTGCCCGTTGTGCTCGCGCACCGCGCACTCAGGATTGATTCGTTCCGGGCCTAGGCGGATGGAGTGCCGGGTACCCGTTGCTTTTCAGATTGCAACGGGTGATGACGCGCGCAGTGAAGGCCAGCCCAGCCGCCCGCCCCCTGAGAAAATGAGGGGGATGGTATGCCGGGTACCCGTTGCTCAGTTTCATGCAACGGGTGATGACGCGCGCAGTCTGAGGCTGCCAGGCCACCAGTCCGAGGAACAGCGGAAAGACCACGCGGTGCCTGGGACCCAGCCGCTCCGGCGAAGTCGCTCTAGGTCCTACCGCACCTGGTTGGGATGGAGCAAAGGCTATGCCGAGGGGTTCCTTGGATGGAGGAATACGGGGTGGGCGGAAGAGAAAATGAGCATGGAGGTGGAGTCATGAACGCAAGAATCGGGGATGCGGTGGTATTCAAGACGCGCTGGGGCTGGATGGGAGCCGCCGCTTCCGCACGCGGAGTGCGGGCTATTGTCCTCCCGAAGGCCTCGCGGCGAGCAGTGGAGGCCGCGCTGCAAGGAGAGTCGCTTTCCTCGAACGGTCGCCCCTCGCCAAGACCGGCAGCGGTCTTGCGGGAAGCTCGCGCACAGTTGGTCGATTTTCTTCAGGGGACGCGGCGCGAACTGGACTTCCCAGTGGACCTGTCCGGAGGGACGGCGTTTCAGCGACAAGTGTGGCGGACCATCCTGCGGATTCCCTACGGGAGGGTGCGCCCATACAAGTGGGTTGCGGTTCGGGTCGGTGGGAGGCAGTATGCCCGCGCGGTAGGGCTTGCGCTGGGTGCCAATCCCGTTCCGATTATGGTGCCATGCCACCGGGTTGTCGCGCGCGACGCCTCCTTGGGCGGCTTTTCCGGCGGACTCAGGACCAAGCGGAGGTTGCTCCAGCTTGAGGGAACTCTTCAGATGTTGAAGAGCTAATGGCGTATAGCTTATGGCTTATGGCCAGAGGACAAGGGCCGATGGCGTATAGCCGTTGGCTGATCGTTCGACCCAGAGGCTCTCAACGGGTGGCCGGAGATTCGCAATTTTCGCCATAAGCAGTCGGCTCTCGTTCGTCGGCCATTCCGTTCTAGCCATCAGCCATAAGCTCTTGGATTATTCCATGAGAGCGGTCATTCAGCGCGTGACGCGCGCGTCGGTGGCGGTGGATGGCAGGATCGAGGGGCAGATCGGCGCGGGCCTGCTCGTGCTGCTGGGGGTGGCGAAAGGAGACGAAGACCGGGATGTCCAGTATCTGGTCGAGAAGATCGCGACCCTGCGCATCTTCGGCGATCCGCAGGGCAAAATGAACCTGTCCATTGGCGAGGCCGGTGGCGCATTGCTGATTGTCCCGCAGTTTACGCTCGTCGGTGACACGGAGAAGGGGCGTCGACCCGGCTTCGACAGGGCCGCTCCCCCGGATGCGGCTCGCGCGCTCTACGAACAGGTGGTGGCAGGACTCCGGGGCCGCGGGCTCCAGGTCGAAACCGGGGTCTTTGGGGCCCACATGCGGGTGTCGCTGGAGAACGACGGGCCGGTCACCTTTATCCTGGACAGCCGGGGCGGATGATGCGCGTTCTCTTTAAATAAGGCTCGATAGAACGATTTGCCAGAAACTGGATTGGGTGGCATACTTATAAGCAGGGGAGGCAGGCATGGCGGCTCGGATCTCTGAGCATCATCCGTTGCGGCGGCTCTTCGGCGCCTTGACCGAGAAGAGCTTCGTCGAGCTTCTGGGGTGGCCTGACCCTAACGTGACCGAATATGTCTCCAATCTGCTCGTGGAGTTCACGCACACCGATCAGCTCTATCAGATTCGAAACGAGCGTGGAGAACGGATCGACACGTTGGTGGATATGCTGTACGAATCGGAAGTGTTGCTCGAGGCGCAGTCGCTCGATCGAGAGCGGGAAGTCCATCGCCACATCGGCGACTTCACCCTGTTTATGGCCGGTCTCTTTCCCGAGTACCTGCGACGGCTGAAAAGCGCCAGCCTGATCTATCACAAGGACTTTCTCGTGGATTATGTGAAAACGGGGAAACGCTCCTACGCGATCGTCGCGCAGTTCCACCAGGGAGAGTTCGAAGACCTGACCCCTCTGTTCCGCAAGCTGTCCGAGAACTTCGAGTTATGCGTCACCGGGCTCGGCTTCGTCCGCTCGGACCTGGATCGCATGCAGGACCCGACCTACCGGAAAGCCAAAGACATCCTGCTGAATTGAAACGCCCCCATCCCTTCATCATGGCTCACGGCGGCGCTGGCAGGCGCGCGATGACCGCGATGCAGCGGACCTGTCTGGCCGCTGCGCTGGTCGCCGGGCATGAAGTGCTCCGTCGCGGCGCCTCCTCGGTGGACGCTGTGGAGAAGACCATCCGTGTGCTTGAGTCGTCCGGGCTCTTCAATGCCGGGATCGGCTCTCGACTCCAACTGGACCGCGTGCGGCGGATGGATGCCTCCATCATGGAAGGACGGAGCCTTCGGGCCGGGGCTGTGGCGGCGATCGAACAGATTCGCCACCCGATCAGCGCGGCCAGGCTGGTGATGGAAGAGACGGAACATGTCCTGCTGGTCGGCGAGCCTGCCACGCGCTTTGCCCGTTACTTCAAGCTCAAGTCGGACCGTCAGCCGGTTCCCAGACGCATCTCATTCAAGCCCGTTCATGCACAGCAGGCATCCGGCCCGACGAAAAAGACGCTGGACCTGTATCGTGCGATGAGGGTACGGCGCACGGTGGGGCTCGAGACGGTGGGAGCGGTCGCGGTGGACAGATCAGGAACCGTCGCGTCTGGCGCTTCGACCGGCGGGATCGCCCTCATGTTGCCCGGGCGCGTGGGCGACACGCCGCTGATCGGGTGCGGGGTCTACGCCGATAACGGCGGCGGAGCCGTTTCGATGACCGGCGTGGGGGAAGGCATCATCCGCATCGCGGTGGCGAAGGAAATCGTGGACCGGCTGGCCGCAGGAGCCAGTCCCGCTCTGGCGGCTCGGCTGGTGCTGAAGAGGCTCGTCACCCGAATTCGCGGGGCTGCCGGCGCGCTCGTGTTGGCCCCGGACGGTCGCTTCGCGATCCGGCACACGACGCCCCGCATGTGCGCGGGCTACTGGACCGGAAACGGGTCCCCAATAGTACGGGATCGTTTTTGGTAGGGTAAGGCTAAGGTTGAGGTTAAGGACCGTGCTCCGGTATTCTGAACCTGAACCTCGACCTCAATCTGCGCGGCGAAGGCAATGAGCAAAGCTATCTTTCATCTCGCCTTTCCGGTCAACGACCTGGAGGCGACGAAGCGCTTTTACGTGGACGGGCTCGGCTGCACGCTGGGGCGCGAGTCATCCTCCGCCGTCACGCTGGAGCTGAAGGGCCATCAGCTCGTGGCGCGCTTGGCGAAGCAGGGGCCGGAACCGCAGAAGGGGATCTACCCGAGGCACTTCGGGCTGGTGTTCACGTCGGAGGAGGACTGGCAGGCGCTGGCGGATCGGGCCAAGGCCAAAGGCCTCAAGTTCTACCAGCACCCTCGTCGCCGCTTCGTCGGGACAAGGATCGAGCACGCGACGCTCTTTCTGGAGGATCCCGCTCATAACCTGCTCGAGTTCAAGCACTACAAGCACGACACGGCCATTTTCGGGGAACGGCAGCTTGCGGAGGTGGGCGATATGGAAGAGGACGAGTGATCAGGTGGGCGAAGAGAGTTTGAGCCCTGCGATGGCGGCTACGATCGCCAGGATGCACAGGATCCTGACAAGATCGTGGGATTCGTCGAACAGGATCATCCCCATGACGGCCGTACCGGCCGCGCCGATCCCTGTCCACACCGCATAGCCCGTTCCCACCGGAATACTCTTCAGCGATTCAGCCAGGAACAGGAAGCTCACGATCATGGCTGCCACCGTTCCGGCGCTCGGCCACAGTCGCGTAAACCCTTCCGTGTATTTCAGTCCGATCGCCCAGGCGATCTCAAACAGTCCCGCAATGACCAGATAGATCCATGCCATCTTGCCTCCTTTTCTTTATCCTTCCCTCCTAAAGTCTCGGATGGAAGCGATGCGCACGGAAGTGGGTTGGAAGGGTGCCCGTGTTGGTCCAACTGCGGCCGTCCAACAAGGCTTTATCGGTGCTCTCTGTTCTCCTAAGAGGGAGTAGCCAGGCTGTCCTTCACTGCGCGCATCGAGCGACCACCGCCTCATCGTGGGGGCTCTGCGAGCAAGAAGGACGGTCTGGCTGCTCCCT
>MNDM01000017.1:11456-17731 GCA_001914955.1 Nitrospirae bacterium 13_2_20CM_2_62_8
GCGCCGCCGATTCCACGCCATAGACGTCCTGTCCCCACTCCACCACGTTCAGATAGATCTCCAGGATGCGCGATTTGCTGAGGCGATACTCCAGGGCGAAGGTGATCATCGCCTCGTTGATCTTCCGAAGCAGGGTTTTGTCAGACGAAAGGTACAGGTTTTTTGCCAGTTGTTGCGTGATGGTGCTCCCGCCCCGCTCCAGCCTCCCCTGCTCGACGTTTCGCACGGCCGCCTCTTTGATGCCCTCCCAGTCAAACCCCCAATGAGAGTAGAACGAGGCATCCTCGGCCACGATCACCGCCTTTTGTATGTATGGCGAGATGCGGGAGAGCGGCACCCAGGACCGCTGTGGGTCGAAGGATCGGCCCTGCTCCCGCGCCTCAACGGCCCGGGCCAGGATCAGCGCGGTGGTGGATGGGTTGGTCCGCCGGAGACGAGATACGTCGGGGACCGTGGCCAGCCCGTAGAACGCGAGGGCAACCAGACAGGCGCCGGTGATGAGCAGCAGGCCGGCGGCCGGACGATAGAGCGCACGGCGCGTAGTTGACTTCACCCTGGTGCGATGAGTATGTAGAAGGCGCCAAGCAAAAGTCTTTTGATGAGCGGAGAATGCCCGTAGCCGAAAGCTTCTCCTCTTGAGCGGTGGAATCCAGGCCATGAAGATCGTATCGGTTGAGTTTATCAGAAGTTGCGACGGTCCGGAGCAATTTCCCGACGACCGCCTCCCCGAGGTGGCCTTCGTGGGGCGATCAAACGTCGGGAAATCGTCCTTGATCAACTCCCTGCTGAACCGCAAAGGCCTCGCCAAGGTGAGCAGCACGCCGGGCAAGACCCGCACCATCAATTTCTTCCGGGTGACGACCACCGACCCGTCAGCAAGGCGATTCTATATTGTGGACCTGCCGGGATACGGGTATGCCAAGGTGGCAAAGTCGGTCCGCTCGCATTGGAGGCCCATGATCGAACGCTATCTGGTCAGCCGCGAGCAGCTTCGCGGGGTCCTGCTTTTGGTGGACGCGCGAGGCACCGAGCACCATGACGGGACGACGATCCAGTGGCTGCAGCAGGTCGGGCAGCAGCCGGTGGTCGTCGCAACCAGACTGGATAAGCTGACGCGCGGAGCGCGCCGGTCAAGTCTGGGCGCGATCCAAGAGTCGTTGAACCTGCCGTCGGCCGCCGCCCTCGTTCCGTATTCCTCAGTCACGCATGAGGGGCGGGATGAGCTGTGGCGGGCGATCCGCGGGCTGCTCCTCAAAGATCAAGGTTAAGGTCTAGGCTAAGGTTCAGAGGACAGGACATCATTCTTGACCTCGACGAACGGGCGAAACTGGGGCGGCCTCTTTTCATCCAAACGAATGATGTGGAGCCCCTGGCTCGTCTCAAGCGGCACGCTGATCTGGCCTGGCGCTAAGGCCGACAGGACGCGCTCGAGCGGCGGCAGGAGCTCGCCCTGACGGACGAAGCCCAGGTCACCGCCGCGGATCGCCTCCGGGCCGTCCGACCGGCGTAGCGCGAGGTCCGAGAAATCGGCGCCCTGCTTCAACGCGGCGCTCACCGCCGCGGCTCTGCTCCGCACTTCCGCCGGACTCTCACCGGACCGCGGCCGGATCAAGATCTGGCTGATCCGGTATTCTTCCGGGAGCGCGAAGATGCTCTGATGCTGATCGAAGTAACGCCGGACCTCGGTTTCCGAGACCATGACGGCGCTTCGCACTTCGCGGTCGACCACCCGCATGAGCATCAGTTGCTCTTTGATACTGTGTTTGTATTTGGGGTCGGACGCATCCACGTTCTCGCCCTGACGCTGGAGCTCCTGGGCGGCGCTCTTGATCTCCTCGTCCGAGACATCCACCCCCTTGGTCTTCGCGAGTTGCATTTGAAGTCGGTGCTCGATCATCCTGGTCAGGGTGATGTACTCGAGCTGCTTCAGGCTGCGCTGCAGCTCCTCCCCGCGGTACCGCTCCTTGAGGCGCTTTGCGTCAGCCTCGATCTCCGCCTGCAGCTCTGACAGCATGATCACTTCGGTGTTGACCACCGCGACGATACGGTCCGCGACGTGGGCGGCTTCCGGAGCCGGCGTGGCCAAGCAAGCGACCGTGACTGCCACCGCGATGCAGAATGGAAGCACGCCGCGCGGTCGGCCACCGGACCGGGCGAGTGGGTCTGAAGGGATCTGTGAGGGCTCCATATTGTTCAAGCCGCACCGCGCAAGGCGCTTAGGGAGTAGGGACGCGCCGCAGGGGGCCGGTATCCTCGTTCACGCTCCTGGAAGCCTCCGCCATCCGAATCGTCGCCGCTGATCTCAGCTTCGACAGAAATTCCTCGAACCGCTTGCGTCGCGTCTCCGCGCTCATTTCCTGCCGTAACCGGTCTCGCAAGGCATGACCGGAAAGCGGCTCACCCGGCTCTCGACTGATCACCTTGACGAGGTAGAACCCCGACTCCGTCTTGATCGGTTCGCTGATCGTCCCCGGCCTCAACGTGAAGAGGACCGCTTCAACCGCGCGGTCGGCCGTGCCACGACGGTAGAGGCCGAGGTCGCCGCCGTTCTCCTTTGAGTCTTCGTCGATCGAGTAACGTCGCGCCAGTTTGGCGAAGTCGCCTCCCTGATCCAGTCGTCGTTTCAGGTCTTTGGCTCGCGAGGCCGTCTCAACGACGATCTGCGCCGCCCGAACCTGCCCGGTTGCCAGCAACTCGGCCGAATGCGAGGCGTAGTAACTGTCGAGTTCATCGTTCGTGATCTCCACCGTTCCGTTGACAACTTGATTCGTCAACTCCTCCAGGGCCGCCTGCTCTTTGAACCGCTCCATGCGCTCACGGAAGTCCGGGGCCTGGTCCAGGCCGCGCTTCCGGGCTTCCTGCAACAACAGCTCACGCATGATCAGGTCGTCGAGAAATTTTCTTTTCCCTCCCTCGTGCCGGTAACGCGCTTGCATCGACTCCGGGAGTTGCGACCACCGGTACTCGAATTCAATCTGGGTGATGGGTCTTCCGTTCACGAACACCACGACCGGAGATTCCTGCGACGCCGGGCTGCATCCCGTCAACCGGGTGGCGGTCGGCAGGACAAGAGACCCGAGGGCGATGACGAGGCACCACCGGCCGGCGGCTCGCCATCGGGTCCCGTCCCGCGCCCCCTCGACTTCTACCATGCCCCACTCCTCTCCCGTCACATTCTCCGCTCCAGGTCATGCGATCGACCGCCCGGCGGCGGGTCCTTTGCTATCACAGATACGTAAGGGTTTGCAAGGCGGTGGTCAGCTCGGGGAACCGCGCCGACCACTCCTGCTCCGGCATCTGGAGTTCAAAGGACAGCGGCGACAGAAGGCGCAGCCGCCGTTGATACCGGTCCATCAGTTGCCGGATGCCGGCTTCCGGGAGCGTGGCTTTCGGGTCGAACGCGAACGCGACCGCCCCCTGCTTCATGTCGATTGACGCAAGGCGGAGGGACTTGGCGAGCAGCCGGACCTGCATCACTTCGAACAGGCGTTCGACCGGATCGGGCAGGGGACCATACCGATCCTGAATCTCCCCGTGGAGCAGCGCCAAGTCGCCCACCTGCGGTGAGGAGGCCAGCCGTTTATACAGCGAGAGCCGCTGATGGGCGTCCCCCACATAGTCTTCGGGGATGAACGCGGACACGTTCAGATGCAAGGTTGGATCGGGCTCTTCCTCCATCACCGTGCCCTTCAGCCGCTGGACGGATTGCTCCATCATCTGGAGATACAGATCCAGGCCGACCGCGGCGATGTGGCCCGACTGCTCCTTGCCCAAGAAGTTGCCTGCGCCGCGAATTTCCAGGTCGGCGGCCGCGATCCGGAAGCCGGACCCCAATTCCGTGAACTCCTGGATCGCCACCAGTCGCTTCTGGGCGTCGCCGCTCAGCGCGCCGTCGTCGGGCATGAAAAAATACGCGTAGGCCTGGTGGCCGGCCCGGCCCACTCGCCCCCGCAGTTGATAGAGCTGGGCCAGGCCGAACGTGTCGGCGCGGTTGACCAGGATCGTGTTCGCGTTCGGCACGTCCAGGCCGGACTGAATGATGGACGAGGTCACCAGGACGTCGGCCTCCCGGTGGAGGAACTTCACCATCACCGATTCCAGGAGGCGCTCGTCCATCTGCCCATGAGCCATGACGACACGCGCCTGCGGGACCAATTCCTGCAACCAGGCGGCCATCCGCTCCATCGTCTGGACGCGGTTGTGGACAAAAAAGGTTTGCCCGCCCCGGCCCATCTCGCGAACGATCGCCTCCCGCACGGCCCTCTCGCTGAAGTGGAGCACCTGGGTACGGATGGCCAGGCGGCCGGCCGGAGGCGTTTCGATCACCGACAGGTCGCGGACGCCGGACATCGCCATCTGGAGGGTTCGGGGAATGGGCGTCGCGGTGAGCGTGAGGACATCCACCTGTGTCCGGAGCTGCTTGAGGCGCTCCTTGTGGCGGACCCCGAACCACTGCTCCTCATCGATGATGACCAACCCCAAGTTCCTGAACTGCACGTCCTTCTGCAGCAGGCGGTGCGTGCCGATCACCACGTCCAGCGTGCCGGCGGCCAGGTCCCGAAGCGTGGCCTTGATCTCTCCGGGCGTCTGAAAGCGGGACAGCAGCCCCACGCGGGCTGGGAACGGGCCGAAGCGCTGAGTGAAGTTATCGTAGTGCTGTTGGGCCAGCAGGGTCGTGGGCACCAGGACCGCCACCTGACGATTGTTTTCGACCGCCTTGAACGCCGCGCGCATCGCGACCTCGGTCTTTCCGTACCCCACGTCTCCGCACACCAGACGGTCCATGGGTTTGGGAGACTCCAGGTCGCGTGTGATGTCCTCGATGGCGCGAAGCTGGTCGGCGGTCTCCTCGTACTCGAACGCCGCTTCGAACTCGCGGGTCATGGAGCTGTCTTCGTCGTATTCGCTGCGGTGAAGAAGCTCCCGGTTCGCATACAGCTCGACCAGCTCCTGCGCCATTTCCTCGATCCCTTTTTTGACCCGCGCGGTGGTGCGAGCCCAGCTGGTCCCGCCCAGGCGATCCATCCTGGGGACATGGCCTTCAGCCCCGCTGTAGCGCTGGACCTGGTTCAGACGGTCCAGCGGCACGTAGAGTTTGTCGCCGCCGACGAACTCGAGGACCAGATAATCGCTCTCAAACCCCTGGACCGACAGCCGGCGCAGGCCCTGGTACCGCCCGATCCCGTGCTGAACATGGACGACATAGTCGCCGGTGTTCAGGTCTTCGAGCGACGAGAGGAAGGTGGCGGCCTTGCTCTTGGGGGGCGGCCGGTGGCGCATCCCCTTGGCGAACAGCTCCTCCTCGGTGACCACCACGAACCGCCCTTCAGCCGAGATGAAGCCGGCCGAGAGGTCGCCGTGGAGGAGGTAAAACGGCAGCTTGTGGGAGGGCGAGGCGGGCGCGGCCGTCCAGGACTGCGGCGTCCAGCCGGTGGCCGGAAGATCGTGCTCGGCAAACAACGCCAGGAGGCGATCCACCTGTCCCCGGCTGCGCGCCACGAGCAGGACCGTGCCCATGCCTCGGAGGCGATCCAGGGTCGCGAGCGTGTCGGAGAAGGGAAGGCCTCGCCGCGCGAGACCGACGCTGGACGGGGACTGGGCGGGGAACGTCACCACCGGCTGCCGCGAGGCGTCGAGGGAGGCCAGGGGCTCCATGGCCAAGTCGGGCCAGGGATGCGTCCGTTCCAGGATCGCGCTCCAGGGCAGGTAGAGCCGGTCGGGCGTCGGATACGGGCCGCCCTCGCCGTGGCTTCCGTGCCGAGCGTAGGCGTCAACGGCTTCGTCGTAGAACTCCTTCGCCTTCCTGGCCAGGTCCTGGGGTTGGTGCCAGACGATGACCGGCGGGGTTCGAAAATAGTCGAGCAGCGTCTCCATGCGCGGGTAGAGCTCGGGGGCGCGCCATTCCGCATCCGGCGGAAGCGCCGCAAGGCCGGTCGGCCCCGGCTCCGGAGAGATCAACTCACGGGCCGGCAAGAGCCAGGCGTGATCCAGCTTCCCGGTGGATTTCTGCGTGGCCGTGTCGAAGAAGCGCACCGACTCAAGGGTATCGCCCAGGAACTCGGCTCGGAGCGGGTCGGGGTAGGCCGTGGAGTAAATATCCACGATGCCCCCGCGGATGCTGAACTCTCCGGGAATCTCCACGACCGAGCCCCGGCGGTACCCGAGTCGGAAGAGGCGCGACGCGAGCGTCTCTCGCTCCAGCGTGTCGCCCGGTCGGATCCTCAGGCAGGCTTCCGAGAAGACAGACGCGGGGAGCAATCGTTGCACCAAGGCCG
>MNDM01000082.1 GCA_001914955.1 Nitrospirae bacterium 13_2_20CM_2_62_8
AAGGTCCTCGACTTGGATATCCAGGATCCGAGGGCCGCAGCGGTGCTCTTAGAATATCCCGAGGCTCGTTGGGCGGAGGTGACGCGGCGCGCTATCAAGATCGGGTTGGGGTATCTGAAGGGCGGAGCCCAGGACTAGCCGCTGGCCGACTGCAGTCTGGAGTTGTTTGCTATTGCAGAGTGGCCGGCGGCGCCGCCCCCGTCTTGCTCAGATATTCTGTCACCCGATTCTCGGTTCCGCCGGTTTCAAGGTAGCGCTGATAGGCGTCGATCGATTTCTTCTGATCCTTCAAATCTTCGGCGTAGAGATCCCCCAAGGAGAGGTACACGTCGGTATACGTCGGGTTGACGGCAACGGCTTGGAGCAGGGCCCGCTCCGACTCCGGGAATCGACCCTTCTTCTGCAGGATCAGCCCTAACGTGTAGTGCGAGTCTGGATTGGCCGGCGCATACTTCACCGCCTGCTCGGCGGCGATCAACGCTTGATCCAGATTGGGCAGCATCTCCAGATAGAGGTAGCTCTTCAGAACGTACGCATCCCCGTATGCGGGGTTGTACTCGAGCGCCTTGTCCAGTCGTTCCAGAGCCTCCTGCACGGAACGCTGCTGCTGTAACAGCGAAAACGCCCGGTCATACTCTTCCTTCGCCGCCGCGGTGCGTTCGGCCTCGGTCTTGGGCGGCAGCCCCGCCCGAAACGAGGTCTTTTTCCCCTCGATCAAGACCGTATCGCCATCCCCGTCCAGCCGGGCGAACTGCGGGTGCTGAGCGCCGCCGGTCAACTCCGTCACCTGCTGCGTCACATACGCGCCGAGTTCGCTGGCCATGAGCCATCCGTTCTTGTCCGCGTCCGCGGCGCCCTTCAAGCCGGCCAGGAGCGCCTGCACGAAGATTCCCCGCCCCTCCTTCCGTGTCACCGCCTCGCCCTTGCGAGCGGCCGTCAAGACCTGAACCGCGCGCTTGTCGGTTTCATCCTCCGGCGACAGCCGCCCTTCGAGCGACAGTTGCTGGGGAGGCGTGACCTCCCATCCCGAGACACCGGCTTCGAGAAAAAAGAGGACGTGCTTGGACATCACCCGCCGGGAGAAGTCCTTCAAATGATCCATCGTGACCGCCTTGGACGCATTCGTCACCTGGGCATCCCAGGGCACCAAATACCCCAGCTCTTTGGAATGCATATCTTGCGTGGCGCCGGCATGGCCCGCAAAGAAAATCACCACGCGGTCCTGGCGTCCCACTTTGCGCGGCAGATAGTCATCGAGGACGGTGTTCAGCCGCCGCAAGCTGGCGTCCTTGTCGTTCAATTCGATAACTTCCTCGAATTTCAAGTCCCGGAGCGCGTCGGCCACCACCCTTGCGTCAGCCACCGATCCGCTCAGCTTTGGCGCCACCAGATAGTCATCGATTCCGATCACCAGGCCCCAGGACTTGTAATACAACCCTTCTGGCCGACCGACCTGTCCGGAGGTGGTCGACGTAGCCATCAGGACAAGCGCGAGGACCATGACCCGGATCTGCCACCGTGCAAGTCGTTCCATCGCCTCCTCATTCCGCGACAGGATCGCCGTGAGCCGGATCTCCTTCTCCCCGCCCCGTCCATACAGCGCTCTCGGCGTGCGTCTGCATGCTACTCTTCGCATCTTTTTGCTGTCAAGAACGTGCCGGAGGCTTGAACATGCCGGCCCGCTTGCGCATAATGGGTCGCACCCGCGCCGGCGGAGGAAGATCGTCCAGAGACGAGGGATCGCCCAAGGAGCATGGTGATGAAAGCCCCTGACGAGAACATCGAGAACCTCCTCCGGGTGGACCGGGTCGTGTATCCCACCCCTGAGACCAAATCCCGCTCGTACATTCAGGACTACGAATCCGAGTACCGGCGATCCATCGCGGACCCCGAAGCCTTCTGGGATAAGGTGGCCAGGGAGCTCGACTGGTTCACGCCCTGGCAGCGCGTGCTGGACTGGAAGTACCCGTGGGCCAAGTGGTTCGTCGGCGCCACCTGCAACATTTCCTATAACTGCCTGGACCGGCACGTCAAGACCTGGCGCAGGAACAAAGTCGCCGTGATCTGGGTGGGGGAACAAGGGCAAGAGCGAATCCTGACGTACGGGGAGCTCTTCCGGCAGGTGAACCGGTGTGCCAACGCGTTGAAGGCACTGGGCCTGCGCAAGGGCGATCGGGCTTCGATCTACCTGCCGAAGATCCCCGAGCAGATCGTGGCCATGCTCGCCTGCGCCCGCATCGGGGTCATCCACAGCGTGGTGTACTCGGGGTTCAGCGCCCCGGCGCTGGAAAGCCGCATCCGGGACGCCGAGTCCCGTGTCGTGATCACGGCGGACGTCGGGTATGATCGCGGAAAGTCCATCAATCTCAAAGGGGTCGTGGATCAAGCGGTCGCCAACTGCAGCAGCGTGGAAACCGTGGTGGTGGTCCGGCGGGAAACACCGGGCGTTCCGCTGGCGGCTCCCAAGGAGATCGATTGGAACGACTGGTTGGAGGGAGAAAAGCCGGTCTGCGCGGCGGAACCGTTGGACGCCGAAGCGCCGTTGTACATCCTGTATACGTCGGGGACGACGGGCAAACCCAAGGGGGTGGTGCACGTGCACGGCGGGTACATGGTCGGCACGTACATTACCACCAAGTACGTCTTCGATCTGAAAGAGGACGACATCTATTTCTGTGTGGCCGATCCTGGATGGGTGACAGGACACAGCTATATCGTCTATGGCCCGCTGTTGAACGGGGCCACGATTCTCACCGCCGAGGGCAAACCTGATTACCCGAACCCGGGGCGCTGGTGGCACCTCATCGAGCGGTACGGCGTGTCGATCTTCTATACGACGCCGACCGCAATCCGCCTCCTCATGAAGTATGGCGAGGAATGGCCGAAGAAGTACGACCTCTCGACACTGCGTGTGCTGGGCACCGTCGGCGAGCCGATCAACCCGGAGGCCTGGGAGTGGTACCACCGTGTCACGGGAGGAACCCGCCCGATCATGGACACCTGGTGGCAAACCGAAACCGGGATGATTCTGGTCACCCCGCTTCCATCCGTCCCGTTGAAGCCCGGCTCGGCGACCCGCCCCTTCCTGGGCGTCGAGGCGGACGTCGTAGATCGGCAGGGGAAGAGTTTACCGGCCAATGCCGGCGGGTTCGCGGTCATCAAGACGCCGTGGCCCTCGATGATGCGCACGATCTACAAAGACCCAGACCGGTATAAGGTGTACTGGGAGACGATTCCCAACTGCTACACGGCCGGCGACGTCTGCCGCAAGGATGCAGACGGATACCTCTGGTTCATGGGCCGCGCGGACGACGTGATTAAAGTCGCGGGGAACCGCATCGGCACCGCCGAGGTGGAAAGCGCGCTGGTCAGCCACCAGGCCGTGGCCGAGGCCGCCGTCATCGGAAAACCGCACAAGACCGTCGGCGAGGCGATCAAGGCCTTCGTGATCCTGAAACAAGGCCACCAGCAGAGTCCCGCCCTGATCCAGTCGCTGAAAGACCAGGTGCTCAAGGAATTGGGCAAGATCGCGGTGCCTCAGGAGATCGAAGTCGTGGAGTCACTCCCCAAGACCCGGTCCGGCAAGATCATGCGGCGGGTGCTCAAGGCCAAGGAACTTGGCCAGGATCCCGGCGACATCTCCACGCTGGAAGAATGAATCGTGTCACGCCTGACGGGTTTCGTCAGATCAATCCGTGTTTCTGCAAATAGTCCCGGTCGATGACGGGGGCCGGTTTGGCGGGCAGTTGGCCACGGTCCTGGAGCAGGCGCTCGACGTACTTCCCGATCAGATCGGCCTCGAGGTTCACCGTCTCTCCCGGTTTCTTGAGGCCCAGCGTCGTCGCCTTGGCGGTATGCGGGATCACCGCAACGCTGAAGTTCCGGTCACTGACCTCGTTGATGGTCATGCTGATGCCATCCAGCGTGATCGACCCTTTGTGGACGCAGTAGCGCAGGACCTCCCTGGGCGCCTCGATCGTCAGGACGATGGCGTTCCCCTCCGGCGTTCGGTTCCGGATCGAGCCGACCCCATCCACATGACCCGCCACCAGATGTCCCCCGATCCGGTCATGTACCCGCATCGCCCGCTCAAGATTGACGGGCGTACCCGCCGCCAGTTGTCCGAGTGTCGTCACCGCGAGGGTCTCCGGCGAGACCTCCACCGCAAATTCACGTTCACCGACCGACACGACGGTGAGGCAGGCCCCATTGACGCTGACACTGGCGCCCGCCTCGAGATCGTCCATCACCGTTGAAGCCAGAATGGTCAGGGTGGTCCCCGCCCCGCTTTTCTCAAGGCGCTTGATGACCCCCATTTCTTCAACGATTCCTGTAAACATCACCCTTTCCGCATCGTCTCGCTCGAGCAGAACCAAACCTTTCGATTCGGCGACATTATATCATCGTCATCGGTGTTCGGTCCGACGCGAGCAGGCTATCGCCTCACCAGGGCCCAGAACAGCCCCGCCGCGATGACTTGAATCGTGGCGATCACGGCAAAGGCCCCCTGGTAGCTCAGATGCGCGATCAACAGGCCGGCCAGCAGCGGGCCGCTGGCATGTCCGATGTCCATGATCGTCCCTTGCATGCCCATGCCGGCGCCCAGTGTCCTGAGCTCCGAGAGATCAGCCACCAGCGCCGACGTGGAGGAGGAGACCACCGCCTCGCCGAACCCGAAGCCGGCGGACAGCGTCAACAGACTCGGCAAGCCGGAGACATGCGGGATCAGCACGAACGTTCCCGCGCAGATCGCCAGGCCCAGCAGAATGAGCGGTCGCCGACCGACCCGGTCTGATGTCCGCCCCATCACCGGTTTGGAGAGGAACGAGGTGATCCCCTGGATCCCGAACAGCAGGCCTACTTCGCCCGGGTTCAACCCGACCGAGACCCCATAGATCGGGAGGAAGGCCATCAATGCGCCGTTCGCGATCATCTTGGCCGCATCGGTGGCACTGGTCATGAGCACTCGCGTGTTGTGTGCGACCACCCGAAAACCTTTCCACATCTCGGCCAGCACCGGTCCCAATCCTTTGTCTCTGTACTCAGGTGGAGGCGGGTTCATCCGCAGGCTGAAGAAGAACAACAGGCCGATACAGCCGAAGATCCCTGCTGCCAGAAAGGTCGTCGGAAACCCCGCCGCATACACCAGCCAGCCGCCCAGAACCGGGCCCAGCAGCGCCCCCCCTTGCGTGGACGCGCTGTACCAGCCCAGCGCCGCGCCACGTCGCTCCCGGTACATGTCTGCCACCGTCGCCAGGGCGCTTGGCCCGAAGATCGCGGTCGCCGCGCCGTGGAGGAACCGCAATCCGGTCAACATGTCCAGATCCGACACGAACGGATAGACGAACGGTGGCAATCCAAACGCGATCACCCCGACCCGCATCAGCACGCGCCGGCCATAAATATCCGACAAGGCCCCACCGGGGAGCTTCAACAGCACGCCGGTGAGCGTCGAGGCCGACACCACCAACCCGATGCTTTCCGGACCGGCGCCCAATGACTGAGCAAACAGCGCCAGGACGGGCATGCGCACCAGGTTATAGCTGAGGAAGCAGAACACGCCGACCCCGCACAGCAGGAGGAATCCGCCTGTTTGCGTCATGGGGGGGCTGGACGGGCAGGTTGAGGTTGAGAGGTGTGCCGGGACAGGGCCTTCAGCAGTGCAGTCAACCTCCGCCGCTGGTCTGACTCGATCGAAGACAGCGAGGCGACCTCTTGGGTGATCCGGCCCGGGTCCTGTGCAATGCGGCCCCCCAACTGATTGATCACCGTGAACCCTTTCGCCAGGGTGCGGGTAACCGCGTCGCCGAGCAGCGGGCTCAGGATACGGACTAATCCCGCCAGGATCGGATCATTCAACCGGGCGTAGACACGGAGGGCGGTTTCCACCGCGGGCTGACCATCCTGAGTCAGGACGGCCTGGATCTTCATAAACACCACCGCCTTCGCCCGGACCATGGGAAACAGTTGCCCCTCGTGGTAGCCAGTGATGTGATAGATTCGGTTGCCCTGATCCTGGTAGAGAAGGGTGAACAACCCCTGAGTCCCCTCCCCGTCATTCACCCAAAACTGGTGCTCTGCTTTCTCGGCGACTTGGTACGCCCCCAGCTCCAGCCGTTGCACCAGCAACGCCAGCATCACAGGCCGGTCCAGCAGATATACATACAACTCTTGCGTAATCGGCGCCTGGACAGGGCCGATCAACCCTGACGTCGTGTATCGATTGACCACGTCCCCGATCAGACAGCGCGTCCCCGCATCAAGCCGCGCAACCGGAAACCTCATCCCCCCCTGCTCTTCAGCTACTTGGCAGTCCTCCGCCGGCAGCTCGATGGCACGCCCGATCAGGAACAGGCTCAGGACCATGGCCCCCGCCCACCACCATCTCCAACCCTTCCTGCCGCACTGCAGCTCCTTCATGACCCGCGCTCCACCGAGATAGTCAGCATCGCTGGGAACAGCATCCCGCGGTCCTGGCGGAGGCGCGCGTCGCGCAGCAACGTCTCCACGGTCGGAACCACCAGACCCTCGTAGCTGACGTGTCCGTCCGTCACAATCGTGACCGGCTTGGCAAGATCCACCAGCTTCTGATTGAGAAACACCGTGTAGCGCCTCACCAGGCGGGTGCGCACCTCGATTCGGTTCGGGGCCATGACCTCGGCATCCAGTCTGGCGTAGACGCGATTGACGATGGCCTCATCCTGTCGGTCGATGAGGCGTTCCGTGAAGGCCGCGATGCGATCCGTCGCGTCGATCCGCGCCCAGGCGAAGGCCATCAGATGCGTCGCATCCCGGACCACCGTCACCCGCTTGGGAACCGGGTCGCGGCGACGGCTTCCGAACCAGGCCACGAGGTCGGGGAGCTCCTCTCTCGGGAAGAAATGCCCGCCGGCCAGGGAATGGACTCGATCATGCTCCCGATACACGACCGGATAGCCGAGCCGCGTCAGCTCCTTCGCGACGGATCGGCTCAGCTCGACCGGCATCACCTGATCGTTCAACCCATGGATCAGGTAGACCGGCGTGTGCCGGAGATTCTCCAGGAACGGAAACAGCACGTCATCCAGCCCGCCCGCCATCGGGGCAAGACCCGCGAACCGCGCCGCATGGTGGACGCCGATTAGGAACGTTCCGATCCCCCCGTTTGACATTCCGGTGAGGAAAATCCGATCCGGGTCCACTCGATATCGGGACCGGACCGCATGGATGGTCTCCAGGACCAGGTCTTCCGCCAGACGCGACCACCAGGTGCCCTGCACCAGGGTCGGGCAGACCAGGAGATAGTCCTCGCCCAATCGCGTTTGCCAGCGCTCCAGATACGTGTCGCCCGTGAATCCCGCGCCGTGCAAACAGACCACCAGCGCATACTCCTTCGTCGGACGGTACGAGGGCGGCACGAAGAGCCCATACCGGTAGTTATGGTCACGGACGCGAACCGGCAGCCCAGGCTGTACCCCGATCGGCTCCATCCCGTAGGGACGCCCTTCCTTGATCATCATGCCCACGGTGTCGAGATCAGCGCGGGGGTCTCGGAGAATGTCGGCGAGGAGGAGGCTCGCACGGTCTGGATCCTCCGTCCCAAGATACTCATAGACAAGGTGCGAGAGGGACCGGGCACCGGATTCAGGCGAGCCCGTGTCCGTCGAGAGCGCGCCGGGCAGCGGCAACAGCAGTCCAGTCAGGATCATGCAGATAAGGAGGCCGATCGGACCCAACCGCGTTGGAGATCGAACGCGGCGGGAGGAGACGAGCCTGAGCGAGGCTGGGCGCAAGACACATCGGTCCAACAGCGTGAATCGCACTGCGAAACGGTAACACCTTTGCCGCGAGCTTGTCAAAAAGTGCGCCGAAAGGCGGTGCAGGCTCGCCGGGATGAACGACCGCGAACCGACAGGACCTGTTCTGGTTGAGGAAGCCTCAGCCGCCGGGTGATGGAGGACTGGAGCTGTTCCCATTCCGCGGGAGGGATCGCCAGGAAGGCGTCCACTACGAGCGGATCGAAATGTGTCCCGCTTTCCGACCACACCTGATCGCAAGCCTTCACCATGCTCAGCGGAAAGCGGTAGGGACGCACCGAGGTGAGGGCATCAACGGTGTCCACGACCGAGCAGATCCTGGCACCCAGAGGAATGTCGGACCCCTTCAGCCCGCGCGGATAGCCGGTCCCGTCGTACCATTCGTGATGCGCCAGCACGATCGGAGCGGCTGCGCGAAGACCCGGGATCGAGCTAGCTATCCCGTAGCCAATGGCCGAATGTAACCTCATCTCCACCCACTCGGTCCTGGACAATGGACCGGATTTTCTCAAAATCCCCTCTGAAACGTAGGTTTTCCCGATATCGTGAAGGAAGACCCCCCGCTCCAGCGTCAGGAGTTCTGTCCGAGGCAGACCCAAGAGCCGGCCCAGCGCGAGCGCATAAGAGGTCAGCCGTTGCGAGTGCGCGTGCGTCCCGGCATCCCGTGCCTTCAGGGCGGCCCCCAGCGCAGAGAGTGTGGACTCGACGGGAGAATCGGCAGGTCCGTCCCCGATGACCGCGTCCGCTATGTGGCAGGTTGGCTTCATAGTCGCTGATCGAGGTACAGCAAGAGTGATGCCTTCACGAGGGGCTGACGATGATATTGATTTTACGAGGAAGTCGTGAACGGGACGCACTGAAGGTGTTGTCCATCGTTATCCAATTGTCTCTCGTTTATCCAAATCGCCCATTAATAAAGGCCCAGGAGCTTGATGCTTCTGCTGTGAGGGGTGCTGAGCCGGATCGGAATGGGGTCCGGCGGCGTCCGCCGGACCCATCAAGAGGGAGTTCAACTGAAAGGGGGAGGCACTGCGGTCAATTCCGTCTAACAGCCCTTCAGGTCATGCCCGCCGCGGCTCTCGTGGAGCCCGTTCGTTCCAAGCCTA
>MNDM01000053.1 GCA_001914955.1 Nitrospirae bacterium 13_2_20CM_2_62_8
CGATGAACCCGCACAGAGCTCGGCATGGCCGTGATCCCGGCCATACTCCGTAATTCCTCGCGCACATGCCGGACCATCGTTTCATCGTCAGTCTTGAGGATCGCCTCATGCCCCACGCCCCCGACATACGCGCGAATCAGGGCGTGAGACGGTGGAGCTCGATGGGCCCATTTCGAGGAGGTCCAGGTGGCCGCCAGCAGGGCTCGTCCCTCGACCCTCGGGACGACAAACCCGAATCCCCTCAGTGACGATCCAACTTCATCCGCGCCATACATCAACGAGATCGTCGCGGTCGAGGCATAGGGAATCGTCTCCAACGTGCCCGCTGCGGTCGGACTCAGAGACCGGACCAAATCGGCCGTCACATAGGCGGGGGTGGCCAGCACCACAGCGTCGGCCGACACAACCTGACCGCCCTCCATCAGGAGGTCATATGTCCACGTCCCCGGGCGGGTGGAACGCACCCGTAGCGCCATCACCCGATGCTCCGGCCGCATTGTCACACGGGCCTCGCTGAGCCGCGCCACCAACGCGCGAACCATCTCGCCCAGCCCGTCCCGGAGCGTCACAAACATCGTTCGGGCCGGGGCAGCGTTCAGGCCGGACGGAGGGTCCGTCTTGCGGCCGGCCAGCATCCCGCGGATGAGGCTGCCATGCTCGCGCTCCATCTCGAGGAATCGGGGAAAGGTCGCCTTGAGACTGATCTGTTCGGCGTCGCCGGCGTAAATCCCGGCCATCAGGGGCTCGATGACGCGTTCAAAGACCTCGCGTCCTACCCGACGACGGAAGAATGAGGCCAGCGACTCATCGCCGTCCGCCCGCCGCGCCGGTAGCACCAGGTCCATGCCCATTCGCGCCACTCCCGGCCAGGACAAGAGGCCGCTCCGGAGCAACGATCCGAGCTTCGCCGGCGCGACGACCACCAGTCCTTCGGGCAGCTCCCGCAGGCGACCGCGCGAAAAGACATAGGTCTTCTTGTGGGACTCGTTGGTGTTCATCAGGCGGTCAGACAGCCCCAGCTTCGCGCACAGTTGGAGGGCCCACGGTTTCTGCGACAGAAACGAGTCAGGCCCGGCTTCGATCAGGGCATCACCGACCCGATGCGTGACAATCTTTCCTCCCCACGCCCGGTCCGACTCGATCAGCGTGCAGGCCAGTGGGATGCCGGCTTCAGCCGCCCGCTCCTGGAGCGAGAAGGCTGTCGCCAGCCCGGCAATGCCGCCGCCGACGATCGCGACGTGTGGGGGAGTGACAGACACGGAAGGAGGTTATCGGACAGCAGACGTCTGGTGATCTTCGAGCACCGACCTCAGCGTCTCGATGAGGGGCGCGCTCGCGTTCAGCATGGGGATGCGTTCCAACTGCATGCCTCTGGACTGAGCCAACTTCCTGAACTCGATGTCCACGTCGTACAGCACCTCGACATGGTCCGAGATGAAGCCGATCGGGGCGATCAGCACGTGTCGATGGCCGTCTCGGTGCAGTTCCCCGAGGGCGGACTCCACATCCGGCCCCAGCCATCGTTCCCCCGATCGTCCCTGACTCTGGTACGCGAAGCGAGCGGTCACGGGTCCCAAGGCTTGGCACACCGCGTCCATGGTCCCACGGACTTCGTCAGGGTAGGGATCGTTCATCGCCAGGATCCGCTCCGGGAGACTGTGCGCGGTGAAGAGGATCGGGACACGAGCGCGGACATCGGCCGGGAATTTCTCCAGGCTGATCGCGATATTCTCGGCGATCGCCCGCACCAGCCGAGGATGCCGATGCCAGCTCTTGACATAACTGATCGGGAAGTTGCCGCCCAGGGCTGCTCTCGCTTCCTCCACTTTCTTGATATACGCCCCTATGCTCATGGAGGAGTATTGGGGCGCCATGCACAGCCCGATCAGCCCCTCCGGGAGATCGTCCAGCAGCTCGGCGTAGGTGTCCCTGATAGAGGGATGCCAGTGGCGGAGTCCCACATAGCAGCGGTACCGCTCGCCGCCCGGACCATTGAGCATCTGCTCGAGCTTCCGGGCCACCTCCCGCGTGATGCCGAGGACCGGCGATTTCCCGCCAGTGACACGATACCGCTCCCGGATCTCTTCCACGAGATCGGGAGGAGTCGGCCGTCCGCCGCGCACATCCAGAAGATACGGCTCGACGTGGTCGAGGCTGTCCGGCCCTCCCATGGCCATGAGCAAGATCGCAATCGGTCTCTGTCCTCCCTGCATTGTTTCACCAGAGCGAATAGCTAATAGCTGATAGCTAATAGCAGGTTACTCAGATCAATCGGCACTGGGTGTTCCTCATTACAGCTGGCTATTCGCTATTAGCTACTTGCTGCTAGCCTAGCGTTGGCTCAACTTGTGCACCAGTTCTACGACGGCTGCGACGTGCTCGACCGGCGTGTTCGGCAGGATCCCGTGCCCGAGGTTGAAAATATGGCCCGGGCGGCCGGCGGCGCGACGAAGAATATCCTCCACACGCCGTTCGATCTCGTGCAGCGGGGCAAACAACAGGACAGGGTCCAAGTTCCCCTGGATGGCCACATCGTAGCCGATCGTGGCCCAGGCTTCATCGAGACGGACCCGCCAGTCCACTCCGATCACGTCCCCGCCCGCTTCACGCATCAGTTTCAGCAGGGTTGCCGTGCCGGTGCCGAAATGAATCAGCGGCACGCCCTCGCGCTTCAAGCCCTCGAAAATGAGCTGCACGTGCGGCAGGACATATTCGGCATAGTCGCCCGGCGAGAGGCACCCCACCCAACTGTCGAACAATTGAACCGCCTCGGCCCCCGCACGGATCTGCCGGCGCAGGTAGCCCGTCACCACGCGCGCCAGCTTGTCCATCAACTTGTGCCAGGCCTCCGGCTCGCGATACATGAACTGCTTGGTCGCGATGAAATTCTTGGAGCCGCCACCTTCGATCGCATAGCTGGCCAGGGTGAAGGGCGCGCCGGCAAACCCGATTAGCGGCACCCGCCTGGCCAAGGCCTTGCGGGCCTGCTTGATGGCGTCTTCGACATAGCGCAACTCCTCGCCGTCCGTGACGCGCAGACGCTCCACCGTCGCGCGATCACGCACGGGATTCCCGATGACGGGGCCCTCTCCCTCCGAGAACGAGACGTTGAGTCCCATCGGCTCGAGCGGCAGGAGGATGTCGGCGAAGATGATGGCGGCATCCAGCGGGAACCGGTCGATCGGCTGGAGCGTGACCTGGGCGGCCAGGTCCGGCGTCTTGCAGACCTCGAGAATGGAGTGTTTCGCGCGGACCGCCTGATATTCCCGCATATAGCGGCCGGCTTGCCGCATGAACCACACCGGCGTGCAGTCCACGGGCTGGCGCCGACAGGCTTTGAGGAACCGTTCATTCATGAATTTTTCCATTCTAGATGCCCGCTCTCAGGGGTGTCAAACTGCGAAGAGGCGGAGGTCCTTGTTTTGTCCGGCCTCACACCCCCCAATCCGGGCCCGCACGCTCGCGGGTCGAGCGCACTTGCGCGCCCAACGCATTCCGGATCGCCCCGCTCTCAGAATCCAGTGCGGCGGCCTCGGCCCCGGTGAGGATCCAGGCGTCGGCCGGGGCGAGCTCGATTCGATAATGGTTCTTGCGGATCGAGAACCATTCGATGTACGGATGGGGAGCTAACAGGGGATGCGGGTCGAAGGAGATGAGGCTCACCTCGCCCACCTGGGGTACTTCGAAGTCGCCCAGCACCTGACCGGCGAGGTCCTCGTCAACGAAGCCGCTGTTGCGGAAGCGAATCGCTTTCCCCGCGATCTCCCCCTTGAAATCGCCTTGGAGGTAGACATCCACGGGCCCTATCACGGCCAACGTGATCCGGCCCACCACGCTCCCGGCCGCGCGGTTATCCAGAAACCCCTCCTTCACCCATCGGGAGTTGCCGAACTTTTGTGCCATGCCTCCTGGCCCTGCGTCCCCACCGTGGGAGATCCAGCCTGCGCCGCGACACCCGCGCTTTCCTGCCCCACACACTCCGTCAACAGCGCGACCAGGATCAACCCGCTTCCGAGCCACCCCCCCTGGTCGAGTTGCTCGCCGAGGAAATACCAGGCAAGCCAGGCCGCGAAGGCCGGCTCCAGCGAAAAGATGAGCGCGACCCGCTGCGCCGGGACAATGCTCTGGGCCCACATCTGCACGGCGAACGCCCCGGTGGCCAGGACGCCGGTGACGATCAACGCGACCATCAGCACCGCGGTGGGCGTGAACCGGACGGTCTCCGGCGACTCGATGACCATCGCAGGCAACATGGCGAGGGTGACGAAGACCAACTGCCACCCGAACAGCGAGACAGCATCGCCTCGCCGTGTATAGGCCTCCAGACAGCAGATATGCGTCGCGAAGGCCGCCGCGCAGACGAGAGATAACAGATCGCCCTGGTTCAACGACACCGTCGGATCAACCAGGAACCACAGCCCGAGGACGGCGAGGCCGGCCGAGGCCCAGGTCCGAATCTGGAACCTCCCCAGGAACAGCGGCACAAGCACGACATACAACGCCGTGATAAAGGCGGAGTTCGACGCCGTTGTGTACCGCAACCCCACGGTTTGCGTCGCATAGCCCAGGAACAGGAAGACCGTCGCGATCGCGCTCATCCGCAGCACGTCCCGGTCGAGCCGCAACCGCCTCCCCGCTGCCAGCACGATGCCCAGCGTCAACACCGTGCCCAGCAGGAATCTTAAAAACAGGAACGAGAAAGGAAGAATCTCTTCAAGTGCGGCCTTGGTTGCGGGAAACGTCGCGCCCCAGACCAGCGTGCTGAGCAAGAGGGCAAGTTGGGGCATGGCTCAGGGTTTGCACAGAGGACAGGTCTTCTGGTCGGTGGCGCCTGACTGTTCCATGGCCGTCAACGCCCGGTCTTTGTCGGGATAGTCGAACCATCCCCCTTCCCAGAAATCTGTCCTCGTGATATTAGAGGGCACCTCCGCGCACCGTTCCCGATGGAGGGTCGCTCGATCGATCGAATGTGCGATGTGGACCCAGTAGACCATTCTCTCCCCCTCGCCGTGCCATCGCGGGCTTGCGGCTCCTCGGACTGAGCTGGGTGGAACCGACAGGAAAGAGGCTACGGGAGCAGTTGCCACTCGTCCTTTTCGATGAACACCTTTTCGCCGGCCTGAAGCTTCTTCACATCGGCTTTCTCAAAAAGCCGCAGGTATCGCTCAATCCGCTCCGGCTCGTCGATTCGCTCTTCTCTCATCAGCCCCGTCAGCAGCTTGTACCGACGAATCAGCAACGACATGCTCTCCCCCCTTTGGACCATCCACGGAACCGCCTTGATCCGTGGTAAGATAGCTGACCGCGCGCGGTGCGGTCAAGAACCCGGCAGGTGGCCTCGACCGGAGATGTCGCATCCGGGTCTCGCTTTCGGCTATAATGGGCCCTCATACCTTCCACGCGTAGTCCCAAGAGAGGGTGTCACATGCCGCTGTATGAGTACCGATGCGGGAGCTGCGGTGAACAGTTCGAGGTCGTGCAACCGGTCACCGTGAAAGCGGAAGAAACCACCTGCCCCCACTGCCAAGCCCAGAAGGCAACCCGGCTGATGTCATCCTTCGCCTCCAAAATCGTCGGCGACCATAAGCCCGGGTTCGCCGAGATGAAGGCCTACGACATGCTGCATGAACGGATGGACAAATTCGCCAAATTGCCCCCGGCCATGGGCAAGCGGGTCGTGCCCAGCCCGGAGAACTTCGGACCGCCAGTCAAGCCGGATTCCAAAGGGAGTGGCGACCACGGCGGGGCCTGATCGCAAAGGCTCAGCCGTTTGGACATCTCCGCGTGTGTCGATTCAAAACGTTTCTTGCCAATTCTTCATTCCCATTTCTCGAGCAGAGGCGTGCTGTCCCAGGCCTGCCGTCGGAGAGGAGGCGTGATGATTGAGAGAGTCCTCATGGCCCTGGGTTTGCTCGTCACGTGCGTCGCCGTTCCGTTACAGGTCGCCGGCGAGGGTCCCTCCGGTTCGCTCGTCATCGCCGGGAACGGTCCCGAGATGCCGATGATTGAGCAATTAGCCCGGACGTTTGAGAAAGCCAACCCGCGTGCATATCTTGACATCCTGTGGGACGATAACTCCAAGCCGATCGAGATGGTCAGGTCCGGCCAGGCGCACATCGCGGTCACGGGGAAAGAGGAGCCGGGGTTGAACGCCACGCAGATCGGCTGGGACGGGATTGCGGTGATGGTGAGCCTTTCGAACCATACGAAAGAGGTCACGGCGCAACAGGTCGCCGACATCTTCTCGGGAAAAGTGAGATCCTGGTCCGATCTGGGAGGGCCCGAAACCAGAATCCTGCTCATCGACCGTCCTCGCAACCGCAACATCCGTGACGCGTTCGAGCAGTTTCTCGGCATCGCCGGAAAGATCCCGGACTCGGCCAAGGTGATCGGCCCTGACGACAAGGTTATTAAAACCGTGGCCGGCACGCTCCCCCCGCTCTCAGCCGTGACCTATCTCTCGCTCGGCCAGGCGCTTGCGGCGGTGACAACAGGGGTTGCGGTCCGCTTGCTTCCGCTCGACAAAGTCGAGCCGGAAGAACCGACTGTCAAGGACGGGCGATACAAGCTCCGCCGGCCGGTGCTGCTGCTCACGAGGAAGGAATCCAACCCGACGACCGATGCCTTTCTGGCATTCGTGCTCTCCAAGGAGGCACAGACGATTATCCATAATGAAGCCTATACTCCAGTGGACCAGAAGAACTAACTCTGATTTATTTATCCTAAGGAGGCCCCGTATGCTAAGGCACTTATTGGCAGTTACGATCATCGCGCTCGCCCTGGCAGTGATCATCACGCCGGTCGGCACCGTGAACGCAGCGAAGGAAAGTTCCAAAAAGGAAGGTTCCGACGTCGAAGGTTCCGGATTCAGCCTCTTCGAGACCGAGTCGATCAAGGGCTTCGACGAAAAGAAGGTCGAGAAGGACCCGGTCTGCGACCGGAGTAAACGTCCCAGGATCACCAAGGTGGAGCCCGACGAAGCCAAGCCAGGCGATCGCGTCGTCATCAAGGGAGAGAACTTCGGCACGAAAGAATGCCTCCAAAGCGTCACCTTCAGCGCGGCAGCCGGGTCGAACGTCAAATTCAAGTACGTGAACGACTCCACGATTGAGGCGACAGTGCCCGCGAGCAAGAGCGGCATGAGCTTCGTGATCGTCGTGACCGGCAGTGGCAGCGCGCAATCAAAGCCCGTCCTGATCAAAGGCAAGTAATCGGCAGCGACGCACCCGGCTGAGGGGGCCAACCCCGTCTCCTCAGCCGATCCCATCCGTCCCTCCACCTGCTGTCTCTCGCCCGCCCGGCTCCCTCAGCGGCCTCCCCGTCCCAGGACCGATGGCCGGTGCCCTAAGTCCGCGCCATTCCAAGGCCGCCAGACGCAAACAGGCTCGACAAGAATCAAGACGGTGTGATAGCGTACGCAAACTCTCGATGCGTTCGCGCTGCCATCAGATGATCGTCACGGACTTCCTCACATGATGTTTAAAAAAATCCTAGTGGCCAACCGCGGCGAGATTGCGATGCGGATCATCCGCGCGTGCCGCGAGCTGAATATTGCGACCGCCGCGATCTATGCCGAGCAGGACTCGACGGGCATCTACGTCAAGAAGGCGGACGAGGCGTACCAGGTCGGCCCGGGACCGGTCCAGGGATTTCTGGACATGCCGCAAATCCTGGCCTTGGCGCAGCGCATCGGCGCCGACGCGATTCATCCCGGCTACGGGTTCCTGTCCGAGAACGCGCAGTTCGCCCACCTCTGCCAGGCATCGGGCGTGACCTTCATCGGACCGTCGCCCCAGGCCATCCACCTGATGGGCAACAAGGTCCAGGCCAGGGGGCTGGCCAAAAAGATCGGGGTGCCCATCGTCCCCGGCACCGAGGGCCGCGTGGCGCGGCTGGACGACGCGCTGGCCTTCTGCCGCACGGTCGGCTATCCGGTCATGGTCAAGGCCAGCGCCGGCGGCGGGGGTCGGGGGCTCCGGGTGGTCCGGTCCGATGAAGAGTTAAGATCCGGGATGGACACGTCCGCGCGCGAGGCGCTTTCGGCGTTCGGCGACGGCAGCCTGTTCATTGAAAAATCCCTCGATGCTCCGCACCACATCGAGTTCCAGATCCTCGCGGACCGCCACGGCAACGTCATCCACCTGGGCGAACGCGATTGTTCGATCCAGCGCCGCCACCAGAAGCTGATCGAGATCGCGCCGTCTCTGGTTCTGACCCCTCGCCTGCGCGCGGAGATGGGTGAGGCGGCCATCGCCATCGCCCGGGCCGTGGATTACGACAACGCGGGTACCATGGAATTTCTTCTCGACCAGGAGGGACGCTACTACTTCATCGAGATGAACCCGCGTATCCAGGTGGAGCACACCGTCACCGAGCAGATCACCGCCGTGGACATTGTGCGGTCACAGATCTCGATCGCGGCCGGACAGCCGCTTGAAATCCGCCAGGAGGACGTCACGCTCCAGGGCCACGCCATCCAGTGCCGGATCAATGCCGAGGACCCTCGGAACAACTTCCGCCCGTCCACCGGGACGATCACAGCCTACCTGTCGCCTGGCGGCATCGGGGTTCGCATTGACGGCGCGGTCTATAAGGATTACACGGTTCCTCCGTACTATGACGGACTCCTGGCCAAGCTCACGGTGCGGGGCCGCACCTGGGAGGAAACCGTCAGCCGCATGCACCGCTCGCTCGAAGAATTCGTCCTGCGCGGGGTCAAGACGACGATCCCGTTCCTGCAGAAGATCATGAAGGATCCGGACTTCCGGGCCGGTCGCTTCGATACGTCCTTTCTGGAGACGCACCCAGACCTCTTTCAGTACGATGACACCCTCGAGCCGGAGGACCTCGTCGTCGCCATTTCAGCGGCCATCGCGGCGTACGAAGGCCTGTAGCAAACCGTGAGGCGTCAGGTGTCCAGACATGGCAACCAGTAAACCGACAAAGAAGACCGCCTCGCGGAAGCCGGCACTGCAAGTGGAGCCGGCGCCGGGCAAGAAGCTGCTCATCACGGACGTGGTGCTCCGTGACGGCCACCAATCCCTGCTGGCGACGCGGATGCGGACCGAGGACATGCTGCCGATCGCGCAGAAGCTGGACGCGGTCGGCTACTGGTCGCTGGAGATGTGGGGCGGTGCGACATTCGACACCTGCCTGCGTTTCCTCAAGGAGGATCCTTGGGAGCGCCTGCGGGCCCTCCGCGCAGCCATGCCGAACACCAGGCTGCAGATGCTCTTGCGCGGCCAGAACATCGTGGGGTACCGGCATTACGCCGACGATGTGCTGGAGCGATTCATCGAACGCGCGGCGACCAACGGGATCGACGTGTTCCGGATCTTCGACGCCCTCAACGACCTGCGGAACATGGAGCCGGCGATGCGAGAGGTCAAAACGTGCGGCAAGCACGTCGAGGCCTCGATCTGCTACACCGTCAGCCCGGTCCACAGCCTGGACCGCTTCGTTTCGTTGGCGAGGCAGTTGGAAGACGTGGGGACCGATAGCCTCTGCATCAAGGATATGGCGGGCCTCCTGGCCCCGTTGGACGCCTACACCCTGGTCAAGCGGTTGAAAGCGGCGGTCCAGGTCCCGATCCACCTGCACACCCATTACACGTCAGGGATGGCGTCCATGTCGGCCTTGATGGCCGTGCTGGGTGGCCTTGATATGCTGGACACCGCGGTCTCTCCGTTGGCCGGCGGGACATCCCATCCGCCGACGGAGACGCTGGTCGCCGCGCTGCGGAACACCCCGTACGATACAGGATTGGATCTGCCGCAGTTCGCGCCGATCGCCGAGCATTTCCGAACAGTCCGGCGGAAATATCACCAGTTCGAAAGCGACTTCACGGGGGTGGATGCCGACATTCTCACCACCCAGATTCCCGGGGGGATGCTGTCCAACCTGGCGGCGCAGCTGGCTGAGCAGAATGCCTTGGACAAGATGAAGCAGGTGCTGGAGGAAGTCCCGCACGTTCGGAAGGACATGGGCTACCCCCCGCTTGTGACGCCGAGCAGCCAGATCGTCGGCACCCAAGCCACCCTCAACGTGATGACCGGCGAACGGTACAAGGTCATCACCACCGAGACCAAGAACTATTTCCTCGGCCTGTACGGAAGACCGCCGGGGCCGCTGAACCCCGAAGTCCTGGCCCGGGCGATCGGGGACGAAGAACCGATCAAAAGCAGGCCGGCGGATCGCCTGGAGCCGGAACTCGACGCCGTCAAGAAGGAGCTGGCCGGGAAGACCTCCTCAACCGAGGACCTCCTCTCCTTTGCGCTGTTTCCGGCGATCGCCGGCGAGTTTTTCGACCAACGGGAGCGCGGCGAGCTCAAACCCGAACTGCTCGAGCCTCCCCCGGAGAAAGGCCCGGCGGTGGCCCACGAACTGCACCTCGCTCCGGTCGAGTTCAATCTCACCCTGCATGGAGAGTCGTATCACATTCGGGTGTCGGGCTCCGGCCGGAAGAGCGAGGGACGCAAGCCTTACTACATTCGGGTCAACGAGAAACTGGAGGAAGTGTACCTGGAGCCGCTCCAGGAAGTGCTGGCGGGGGTCCCCGAGCCACCCGAGACCGGGACCGGCACCATCCCCAAACGCCCCAAACCCACGAAGCCCGGCGATGTGGCGGCTCCCATGCCGGGGAGGGTGGTCAAGGTGCTCGTGGCGAAGGGAGACACGGTCAGGATCGGAGAGCCTGTCTTGATCATCGAGGCCATGAAAATGGAAAGCCGGGTGCCCGCCCCGATCAACGGCAAGGTGGTCGCCCTGTATGTGACCGAGGGGGAGGAGGTGAAGACCGACGAGACCCTGGTGCAATTGGAATAGCCCCGGCTTCGCCCGGCCAGTCATGCCGTTCATCCTGTTGCTCAGTTCCCTTCTCTTCACCTCCTGCACCGCTCCTTCCGAAGTCCCGACCTGGTTCGACTCGATCCACCGCATGCCGGTCAGGACCGCACTGGTGCAGGGGCACCGCATCGCCTACCTCGATGCGGGAAAGGGCCCTCCGGTCATCCTGGTGCACGGCTTCGGCGGGTCCATGTGGCAGTGGGAATACCAGCAGACCGCCCTCTCCGCCACCCACCGCGTCATTACCCTGGATCTCCTCGGGTCGGGCCTGTCCGACAAGCCCGACCTCGCCTATTCCCCGATCGAGTGCGTGACAAGCTGGGCAGTCCCATGTTCAGACGCGGGGTCGATTCGCGTGTCCCGATCTGGCTCGTCAGCCTGGGAAACTGGTTCGCCGGCCGCGGGCTCACCCGGGACGTGCTCAGCGAGGTCGTGCACGATCCTGAGCTCCTGACGCCCGCGGTGATCGAGCGCTCGTACCTCAATCGGACGCGTCCGGGGCTGATTCCCCCTTTGATGACGCTCATTCGGAACCTGCCGCTCTGGGAAGAGGGGTTTGCCAGACAGCTCGCCCAGATCCGTCCCCCGACGCTGATCGTGTGGGGAGCCAAGGACCGCGTGTTCCCGCCGAAGGTGGGACAGGACCTTCATGCGGCCCTGCCTGGCTCGTCGTTCGCGCTCATCCCTGAAGCGGGGCACATCCCGCAGTGGGAACAGCCGGACCAGGTGAATCGGGTTCTGCTGAACTTCTTGCAGCCTTGACTCTACGTGAACATAGCCCGTATATAGCGGGTAGGACGCATTTTCAGGAACGTCCATAATCTTCGCGGAGGCAGCCATGACACTGTTACAACCCACGCGATGGGTCGCAACCGGGCTGGTCGTCTTTGGTGGACTGGCGGGATGGTCCGGGTGCGCATCCATGGGAAGCTCAACCGAGGCGGGCTTCATGTATAAGAACCTGTCGGTCGCGAGCGGGAGCGCCGTGGCCGGGGACGGCCACAGCGTGACCTTGAGAGGCGAGCCGAAAGCGCTGGCCGGGCGCGGGATCAACGTGGGCGACCCCCTGCGAGACGCCAAGCTGGCGAAGGGGGACCTGTCCCTCGTGAACATCGCGGAGACCACGGGCAAGGTCCGCATCATCAGCATCGTGCCCTCCATTGACACCACAGTCTGCGAGCAGCAGACGCATTATTTGAGCGAAAAGAACAACGGGCTGGACAGGATGGTCCAGTTGATCACGGTGAGCGTGGACACGCCGTTCGCCCAGGGGCGCTTTGCCAGAGAGGCCAAGATCGGCAACGTAACGTTCCTCTCCGATTTTCGTGGCGGGGAATTCGGCAGGACCTACGGGCTGCTGGTGAAATCCCCGCACTTCCTAGCCCGAGCGGTCATGGTGGTGGACAAGCAGAACGTGATCCGGTATCTCCAGATCACTCCCGAGCTGGCCCAACTGCCGGATCTGGACGCGGCGTTCCGCGCTGCGCGAGCCCTGCTCGCCGCGGGCTAGGCTGAGTCTAAGGTTAAGCCTCAACCTCAACCTAGTTCCAAAGGAACTCCATGGCACAGTACGACTTGCTGGTGATCGGAAGCGGCCCCGCCGGCCAGAAGGCCGCCATCCAGGCGGCCAAGCTGCGGAAGCGCGTGGCCGTCATCGAGAAGGAACCCGTCGTCGGCGGCTCGTCCCTCAACACCGGCACGCTCCCCAGCAAGACCCTCAAGGATGCCATCTACCACCTGCACGGGTTCAAGCTCCGCGCGTTCACCAGCATGTCGTATTCCTTGAAAAAGAGCCTGACCCTCCGCGACCTGATGACCCGCAAGGAGCAGGTCATCAAGAATGAACTGGCGATCATCACCAACCAGCTCGAGCGGAACGACGTCGAGATCGTGCACGGGACCGCTTCGTTCGTGGATTCCCACACGCTCCAAGTCCTCAAGCGCAATGGCCAGGTAGACACGCTGGAGGCGCCATTCATCGTGATCGCCACCGGCTCGCGCCCGCGGCGGGGCGAAGGCATTCCCTTCAACAACCTGGCCATCTGTGATTCGGACTCCATCCTGTCCACCGAGAACATCCCCAAGACCATGACCGTGGTAGGCGGCGGCGTGATCGGCTGCGAATACGCCTCGATGTTCGCCGCCTTCGGTATCAAGGTCACCCTCATCGAACGACGCGCGGAGCTGCTCCGGTTTGTGGACCAGGAGATCGTCCAGGCCCTGATCTACCACATGCGGACCAATGGCGTGATGATGAGACTGGGGGAGGAGATCTCCGGGGTCGCGCTCGATGCGCGAGGCCGAGTGGTCACGAGCATGCAGAGCGGCAAGTCGGTCGTGACGGACATGCTGCTGTACGCCATGGGGAGAATCGCCAACACGGATGAGTTGAACTTGGGCGCCGTCGGCCTCACCACGGACAAACAGGGACAGCTCAAGGTCAACGAGTATTACCAGACCGACGTCCCGCACATCTATGCAGCCGGGGACGTGATCGGCTTTCCGGCCTTGGCCTCAACGTCCATGGAACAGGGCCGTCTTGCCTCTTGCCATGCGTTCAAAGTCCAGCAGTCCACGCTGCCCAAGGTCATGCCCTACGGAATCTACACGATTCCGGAAATCTCGACAGTGGGAAGGAACGAGGAGGAGCTGACCAAGGAGGGCATCCCGTACGAGGTCGGGCGGGCCTTTTACAAGGAAATCGCGCGGGGCCAGATTTTCGGCGATCTGGAAGGCCTCCTGAAGCTCATCTTTCACCGGGACACGTTGGAATTGCTCGGCGTGCACATCATCGGGGAAGGCGCCACCGAGTTGGTCCACATCGGTCAGGCGGTCCTGACCTACGGCGGCAAAGTGGACTTCTTCGTCCACAATGTCTTCAACTACCCTACCCTCGCCGAGTGCTACCGCACCGCGGCGCTCGATGGCATCAACCGGATGGGGCGGACTTAATCAGGATGCTGAAAAAGGCCACCAACTTTGTTCTCAGTCGCCCGTCTCCCTGCGACGTACCCCAAAACGTACGTCTCAGTCGCCGCGCTCCCTGCGGCCGCGTTGGCTGGCCTTTTTGAGCATCCTGGGCGACCACTACTCCGTATGCCATCCCTACCCCGCAGAAAGAAGCCGCCTAAGAAACCTCACCGCCCCATCGTCACCCTCGCGCTGGAATGGTTTCTCAATCCCGACCACCTGCCGTTCGTCGTCGCGAAAGAACAGGGCTTCTTCCGAGACGAAGGACTGGACCTCTCAATTGTCGTCCCCACGGTGCCGGAAGAATCGCTGGAGC
>MNDM01000069.1 GCA_001914955.1 Nitrospirae bacterium 13_2_20CM_2_62_8
CGGCCAGATCCCTCCCGTTGTTCAGCCCCTGGACCAACTGCATGATCTGGACTGAATCCAAATCATACACCGGCTTGGCATCCTTGTGATCCCCCACGGTCGGATAGTCGCCCGTGAGACAGAGAATGTTTCGGATGCCCAGCAGGTGCGCTCCCAGCAGGTCCGACTGGATGCCCAACCGGTTCCGGTCCCGGCAGGTGATCTGCATGACCGGGTCGTGGCCCATCTCATAGAGCAGGCGGCAGACTGAGAGCGAGCCGGCCCGCATCACCGCCGCGGTGTTGTCGGTGACGTTGACGGCGTGGACGCGTCCCAGCAGACTTCTGGCGCTGGCCAGGAGTTTGTCCAGGTTGGTGCCCTTGGGAGGGTTGTACTCGACCGTGACGGCGAACACGCCCCGGTCCAGCGCTTCTTTGAGACGTGGCGGCCCGCTGGTCATGCTGTCATTTCCACTCCGTCTTCTCTCAAATCAGACCGGCCATGCGCTTGGCCGACTCCAGTGTATTCTCCAAGAGCATCGCGATCGTCATGGGTCCGACGCCGCCCGGCACCGGTGAGATCCAGCTCGCCCGTTCGCTGACCGGCCCGAAGTCCACATCGCCGACGAACGTGCCATCCGCCAGCCGGTTCACGCCCACATCCACCACGACCGCTCCTGCCCGCACCATGTCGCCGGTCAGGAACCTGGCTTTTCCGATCGCGACCACCAGGATTTCCGCCTCGCGGCAGACCGCCGGCAGATCCCGGGTCTTGGAGTGGCAGACCGTGACGGTGGCGTTCCGGTGCATCAGCAGCAGCGCGGTCGGCTTGCCCACGATGTTGCTCCGGCCGACCACCACCGCCCGCTTCCCCTCGATCGCCACGCCGGTGGACTCAATCATTTTTATGATCCCTTTCGGCGTGCAGGGGGTAAACCTTGCGGTCCCTTCCACGAGGCGGCCCATGTTGTACGGGTGGAAGCCGTCGGCGTCCTTCAGCGGGGACACGGCGTCCAGGATGACCTTGCTGTCGATTTGCTTGGGGAGCGGGAGCTGGACCAGGATCCCATGGACTTTGGGGTCCGCGTTCACCTTCTCGATCAATGCCAGCAGCTCGGCCTGGTTGGTGCTGGCGGGCAGTTTGTGCTCATCAACATAAATACCCGCCGCGTCGCAGGCCTTCTGCTTGTTTTTCACGTAGAGTTTCGACGCCGGATCGTCCCCGACCAGAATCGCTGCCAGTCCGGGCCGAATCCCCACTCTCGCGTGGAGCTCGACCACGTCTTTGGCAATGCGCTCCCGAATGCCCTGCGCCAAGGCTTTTCCATCGATCAACCGTGCTGGCACAGGCCCCTCCACTTAGATCACGCCAAGGGTTAGGCTAAGGTTCAGGATGAAAATGAAATATGATTCGACCACAATTATTCGTGATTCGTCAACCAAGGTAACGGTTTCCTTAACCTCAGCCTCGACCTCGACCTGGCCTCGAAGCGACGCACAATAGCAGGGCATTCCAATCCAAGTCAACGCTTTCGCTCCACCTAACCCGGATTATTCATGACGGTTCGTCGCGCCCACCCATTGCAGCCTGGAGAGCAATGGGTGCCCGGCAGTCGCGTCGCGAGGGGGACCCGTTGCTGTTCGCGTTGCAATGGGTCAGGGAGGAACCGCGAGGGACCGAGGCGTACTCGAAGCAGTACGTCGAGGGACTAAGCGGCGAGCACTCCCGCATGCCCGCTGTCCAGAGCGCGGGCAGGCGCGTCGCCCCCGCGCTAGCGAGGTCGAGCGCCATGTGATTGCTCTCGGCGCGAGAGTTAAGACACCTCGGCTCCGTTTTTTCCGCGATTGCAGCAGAAGCGCTCATGAATAATCCGGGTCAAGCTTCCTTGACAGGTCTTCCGATCGTCTATTACCATGCGATCAGTAACCGACCCCATGCGGCCTCCCACGCGCCTCCGGGCTGCGCCCGGGACGAGCGGCACGAGAAAGTCCCGATCCTGATGCATCTCCATGAATCCTCCTTCGCAGCTTCTACGCCGCGGCTCCCGCGCGGTCTGACGGCCGCCGCACTGAGCGTGCTCGCTCTGTCGATATCCGTCGTCGCTCAGGCCCTTCAGGTCACCGGCCTCCAGATGCCCCGGAGCTTCCTGGCTGATCCTTCCGGCGAGCAGTACTTCATTTCGAACGTCAACGGCGATCCGGGCGTCAAAGACAACAACGGCTTCATCACGAAGCTGGACAGCGCCGGCAAGCTGGTCAAGCTCCAGTTCATCCAGGGCGGAGACGGCGAGACCGTCCTGCACGCCCCCCAGGGCATGGCGATCGTCAATCAGGTGCTGTACGTGGCCGATCTGGACGCGCTCCGCGGCTTCGACAAAACCACGGGCCAGCCGGTGGTCACCGTCTCCTTCGCACGCTTTTCCAACGCACCGACCGGGGAGACTACGGCGCTGGCGGATGTCGCCCATGACGGCCATGGCCTGCTCTACGCCTCGGACCCCCACGCCGACACGATCTACCGGATCGATACCACCCGCGAGCATTCCGTGTCGGTGCTGGTCCGAAACGCCGCGCTGGCCGGGCCTCGGGGGCTGGCGCTGCACCCGAAGACCGGACGCCTGATCGTGGTGAGCTGGAACAAGGGCAAGATCCTCGAGGTGAGCGGCGACGGAGTCATCACCGAGCTGGTCTCGAATTCCTTCTTCTCCTCCAGGTTTGACAACCTCGACGGCGTGGATTTCGACAGTTTCGGGAACATGTACGTGTCCGACTCCACGGCCGGGAAGGTCTGGCGGATGCGGCCGGACCACAAGTTCGACGTAATCGCCGAGTTCCTCCCGTCTCCCGCCGACATCGGAGTGGACCGCAAGAATCATCTGATCCTGGTCCCCTACCAAGACGGCAACGCGGCCGAGATGAACGGGCTGGAATCGCCCATTAAGTCGGACACGAAGAAACGAACCTTTGCCGACTACGGCTATAGCTTCCCGAAGCCAGGACAGGAACGCAAATGAGCAAATGCGTGTACTGCCGCCAGCGCAAAGGCAAGCGAGCCTGCCCAGCCTTGGGCGGGCTGATCTGCAGCCAGTGCTGCGGCGAGCATCGAATGGTCCGGATCGCCTGCCCTTCCGACTGCGTCTATCTGGACTCCAACAGCGAGTACCAGCACAAGCGGGTCGGCGATCGGTTCGCGCAGGAGCGGAGAGAGTTCTACAAGGGGCTGTTCGAGCTTGGGGGAGAGAAGGCGGCCGGGCTCTTCAACCTGATTGAAGTGGTCACGTTCAGCTACTTCAACAATCGGCGGGACGCGCAGGACGGCGAGGTGATCGCTTCCCTTCAGTCGCTGCGGCGGACCCTCAGCCCGCTGCACATCCCCGCGGCGCCTCCGCCGGTCTTTGCGGAGATCCTGAAGAAAGAGTATGAGGGTTTGACCAAGCAACAGGGCCAGCAGGGGCAGCAAGCGCAACAGTGGATTGATCAGCAGACCGCGACCGAGGTGTTGGACCGGGCGCTGAAATTCGTCTCCGGGTTTTCAGGCGCGGGCTTGCAGTCCCACCGTTTTCTGACCGGCCTGATCGGCTACATTCGTACGCATCACCCGGAGATCGCCGAGCAATTGGTCAAGCAGGGGAAGGAAGGAGGCCGCATTGTGCTCCCCGGCCAATTCACGCCCGGCAAGGTCGAGCCCGTCGCCCACCAGCATCCCGGCCATCCCCACGAGCATCCCCACCACCACTGAGAAGTACGGTCAACGCCGCACTGGGAACGGCGACGAGGCCGCCGGCTTCATTTTGACCCGAAGTCAAACACTTTGATCAGGGGCTTTTCCTCTCGGCTGATAAAATCATAGTCGGACGTTTTTCCGGGAGTATACCTCGGGAACAATTCTCGCGGTCGCTTCGAGGAGGCCGTCTCTGGTCGAGGCTGAGGCGCGGCACGCCAGCCAACCGGGGGGGGAGGCGGTTCGCGCCAGCGATTCTGATCCTGTCAGCACGGTCAGTAACGGCCACAGCCGGAACGAGTACGCCGTGCGGAAGTCCTCCTGAACGACCGCGGTCATGGGGTTTCCTTCGAATTCTTCCTCCACTCCAGCGATTCAAACCAATACTTGCTGGAGGAGGGCAGCCACACATCAGCCTCATGACTGATGACCCACGCATTGAGAAAGTTGATGAAGTCCGAGTCGCCCTTGTTCACGGCGAAGCCGGACTTGGTGGTAAGGAGTGGTTCGGATAAGGGTTCGTCCACGATGCTCGGATGGTCGAGAGCCATAAAGGTGGGAATGGGTTCATGCTCGATATAGCCATGAACCTTTCCGGTTGTCACGGCCTGCATGGCTTCGTGGCTGGTGGCGAAGGTCTTGATCGTAGCTTTGGGAAACATGCGCCGTGCCAGATCCTCGGAAACCGTTCCGGTCACCGCGGTGATGGTGACCTCAGGTCTATTCAGATCGTTCGGCCCGGCAAACGTCTTCGTTAACGCGGTATTGGTGGCGAGCCCGATCCCCGAGGTGGCATAGGGTTGACTGAAATTTACTTTCAGAGCTCGTTGCGGGGTAATCGTGATGCCCGCCACGATAATGTCGATTTCCCGGTTCAAGAGGGCGGGAACAATTTTGTCCCAATCGAACACATGAAACTCTGGTTGCACTCGAAGGTCTTCGGCCAGTCGCTTCGCCACATCAATTTCAAACCCGATCAATTGGCCCTCTTTGGTTTTTAAGGCCCAGGGGGTAAAGAGAGAAACCCCCACCCGCAGGGTTCCTTTTTCGATGACGCCGAGCAATGTGCCTGCGTTGGACTTCGAGGGACTTTCCGCGGCCGCTAATGCGACTAGCGGCTGAGCAATGAAGAGGCATAGGCCGCAAGACAGAAGCAGAATCTGAAAGGACCGCAGGTGCTTATTCATAACCCCACTCTTCATGTGGTTAACTGCTTTCCCTGCAACAAGGGACCCTACTCTTCCTGGAGTTGCTCCCATTTGTCAAGCCGCTCCAAACTGACACTAAGAGCGCGATAAGGTTCTGGAGCGTTTTCCTCATTCAAGCCAGTTCACGCCCCGCCAGGTCGAGCCCGTCGCCCACCAGCATCCCGGCCATCCCCACGAGCATCCCCACCACCACCGGCACTGAAGGGATCAAAACCGGGGACAGACAATGACGAACCTTGAATGGTTCTTCGTCTTGATGATTGTGGTAGGTTTAGTTGGAAGTTATCTGGTGTATCGGCACGACTCTCAGAGGACGAAGCGCTAGCCTGTCATTCGCTGACAGGCTGGAGGCTCTCTTCTCAGGATTCCGAGCTTTAGCGGTCAGTAATCCAGCCTGTCCCCCTTTTTCTGCCCCTTTGATGAGCCGCCGAAAGCTACTTTCCGCTGTTTCACGTTGAGCTTGTCGACGTGATCGACCTTTTTCAGTTTCTTCAAAGCTTCTTTCCGCTGTTTCACGTTGAGCTTGTCGACGTGATCGACCATGTAGCCCTTTAAGATCTCGATCGATCTCTTGTTCTGTGCCTTTCCCTGAGCGGCGAATGCACGAAAAGCTTTCGTCACGGCCTTCGTCGTAGGCTCCTCGTCGGAATCATCGGCGGCCTCTTCCTCCTCGACTTCTTCCTCTTCTTCGGACTCCTCCTCGGGTTCCTCGACTTCTTCCTTGGCGTCGACTTCAGGCTCTTCGACTTCCTCTCCTTCGTCTTTCGGTTTTCGGCCGCGCTTGCCTGCGGGCGGTTGATTCTTGCTCGACGTTTCGAGAATCGTCTTGAACTCTTGAAGCTGATCCGTGATCTCTTCCCGAGTGCCTTCCAAATGCAGCGTTACTTTCATTCTAAATACTCCTAGTTTATAGATACGAACTCAATTTGAGTTTCCGTAATCCCACGGAGAGAACTTTGAAGTCAATGGAATTATCAAAAGCGATATACTGCGTATGACAAGGTAAGCGTTGCCCGATGCGGTTCATCCGATCATTCCCTTGATCGTTTGTATCCTGACACCAATCGGGCTCAACGTTCACGCACCTTGTCGCCTTGGTGATATTGTAGCCGATCCCCATCGTCTTCAAGTTCCCTAAGGTGATAGCACTTTGCTTTTGGGGTGCGCGGCCCCAGCACGCTAAGGAATCCCCTCAGGGGGTCTTTCCTTACATCTTTCCCCGGCCCCTGTCAAGATACTCGTGGCTGACTCATGGCCGAGGCAGGGCTTTCGGAGGCTTTTGGGATGAACGGGGCCGTGAAGGTACAATTTCTTGCCGCGACGTGACCTTCCGTGATCAGTGGGTTCAACACACAGCTTGAAAGAGATGCGGACAGCACCGGCTAGGCCCCCGCCCTCTACCGCCACAGTCGTGCGGCGGATGGGAGGGATGGGCACGGAGGCACTTGCGCCATGGCGCGGCTCGTTAAAGGGATGGCAAGGCTAATCCCCTATTGCGCGCGTCCGGCGAGCACACCATCCACCCCTGCCCGGAACGATCAATCCTGTGTGCGCGACGCGCGAGCACGGGGGATTAGCCTTGCCGCCCCGCTCCGCCCTCCGCCAGCCGCCGTCATTCCACGATCTGCACCTGCATCTCAATGCGCTCGTTCGGGTTGTCCCGGTTGTCGCGCGGCTCACTGACGATTTTGTCGGCCACCCCCATCCCCTTCACCACCTCGCCGAACGCGGTGTACTTGCGGTCCAAGAACCGCGAATCTTCCACCACGATGAAGAACTGGGATCCCGCGCTGTCCGGGTCCTGCGCCCGAGCCATGGACACGATCCCCCGTTTGTGCGGGGTCTCATTGAACTCGGCCGTCACATTATGACCGGGACCACCCTGGCCATAGGCCTCTTTCTTGGCCAGGTCCTTCGTGTTGGGATCGCCCCCCTGGATCATGAATCCCGGGATCACGCGGTGAAAGATCGTCCCGTTGTAAAAGCCGGACTTCGCGAGTTTGATGAAGTTCTCGACGTGCTTGGGAGCCACATCCTGAAAGAATTTAATCTCCATCTCGCCGAATTTGGTCTTGATGATCGCGCGCGGTTCTTTCTTCACCGACCCCGCCGCCGGACCTGCCGCAGCCTTCGGCGCCTTCTCGGCTCCTTGCGCCACGCCTCCCCAGACCCACAGCAGGACCACCGCAACGGCAACACGTGCCGCGATGCCCACTCCGCAAATTCTGATTCTCATCACATGCCTCCTGGCCGGTGAGTGCAAACCGTTAGTCGTTAGACGTAGCCAGCTCGAGACGATACTGCTGGTTTTACGATTAACGATTCACGGTTAACGATTAACCTCATGAACTCGCGGCCTGCTCGAGCGCCTGCTTCGCGGCCATCTGCTCCGCTTCTTTCTTGCTCCGTCCGACTCCCACCCCCATCACGTTCCCCTGGACCATCAACTCGACCTCGAAGGTTTTCTGGTGGTCCGGACCTGACTCCCGAACCGTGACATACTGGGGCAAGGTCTCGAACCGTCTTTGGCACCACTCCTGAAGCCGAGTCTTGTAGTCCTGCTGGCCCGCCGGTCCTTCCGCCTCCCGGAGATCCTGAAGATCCTGCGCGAACGTGCGGAGCACAAACGCGCTTGCCGGTTCCAACCCCCCGTCCAGGTAAATGGCCGCGATGACGGCTTCCAGCGTATTGGCCAGCAAGGAGCTTTTCTCACGGCCCTGGGTCAGTTCCTCGCCCCGCCCGATCCGCAGCCGGCTCCCCAGATCCAGCCGGCGGGCTGCGTGAGCCAACGAGGTCTCACTCACGAGTCGCGCCTTGAGCTTGGACAGCTCGCCCTCGGGGGAGTCCGGAAACGACTCGGCGAGATATTCGCTGACAATGAGCGCCAGCACCGCGTCGCCCAGGAACTCCAATCGCTCGTTGTCCTTGCCGGCCTTGTCCTTGGCTTCATTGGCATAGGAGGTGTGGGTGAGCGCTTCGTCGAGGAGGCGCGGCTGGCGAAACAGGTATCCGATGCTCTGCTGCAACTCGTCCGTTGAAAAATCCCGCATCGCGCGCTGCGATCCGCTCGTCGTCACCCAGGTCCTTCAGGTTTCCATCCGTTTGAATAGGAGGCAGGCATTCACCCCGCCGAATCCGAACGAGTTGGACAACGCGACCTTCACCGAGACTTCACGCGCCCGCCCCGGCACATAGTCCAGATCGCACTCGGGGTCGGGGTGTTCGAGGTTGATCGTCGGCGGGACGACGCCCCGGTGGATCGCCAGCAGGCTGAACACCGCCTCCACTCCTCCGGCCGCCCCCAGCAGATGCCCGATCATGGACTTGGTCGAACTCACCGGAATCCGATACGCGCGGTCCCCGAAGACTCCCTTGATGGCTTGGGTCTCGACCTTGTCGGCGAACGTGGAGGTCGCGTGGGCATTGATGTATCCGATCTCGTCCTTTGACACGCCTGCGTCCTTGATCGCCATCTCCATGCAGCGGATCGCGCCCTCACCATCGTCCGGCGGAGCCGTAATGTGGTGGGCATCGCTGTTCATCGCGTAGCCGACCACCTCCCCGTAGATCCGCGCCCCGCGCCGCCGGGCGGTCTCGAGTTCTTCCAGCACCACGACGCCCGCGCCTTCTCCGAGCACGAAGCCGTCGCGGTCCCGATCAAACGGCCGGCTCGCATGCGCGGGATCGTCGTTCCGCCGGGACAAGGCCCTGGCTGCCGCGAACCCGGCGACGCCGAGCGGTGTGATGGCGGCCTCCGTTCCTCCGGCCAGCATCACGTCCGCGTCCCCGCGTTGAATCAGGCGGAAGGCATCCCCGATGCAGTGGTTGCCGGTTGCACAGGCCGTGACGGCGCAGGAGTTCGGCCCACGGGCTCCGAGCCGGATCGCGACCTGGCCCGAGGCGAGGTTGATGATCACCATGGGGATGAAGAACGGGGAGACCCGTTCGGCTCCCTTCTCCAGCAGAATCTTGTGATAATGCTCGATGGCGGGCAGCCCGCCGATGCCGGCGCCGATGTAGACCCCGACCCGGTCCGCGTTCTCCCCGGTCACTTTCAGCCCTGCGTCGTCCACCGCCATCTGGGCGGCCCCGACGGCGAAGTGGATGAACAGGTCCATCTTCTTGATTTCTTTTTTCTCGATGAACGCGGCGGGATCAAAGTCCGGGACTTCTCCGGCGATCTGGCAGGGATAGTCGGTGGGGTCGAATCGAGTGATCCGGGCAATGCCGGATTTGCCGGCGCAGAGCGCTTTCCAGGTCTTCTCCAAGCCGGTGCCGAGCGGCGTGACCAGTCCCATCCCGGTCACCACCACCCGTCGTGTTAGGCGCTCGATCATAGGTAAAGGCGACCCGCCTCGCTAGATTTTCTCCTTAATATAGTCCATTGCGCGACCGACCGTGAGGATTTTCTCCGCATCCTCATCCGGAATCTCGATGTCAAACTCCTCTTCAAACGCCATCACGAGCTCGACGGTATCCAGGGAGTCCGCTCCCAAGTCATCGACAAAAGAGGCCTCTGGCACGACCTCGTCCTCATCCACGCCCAGTTGCTCGGCGATGATTTTCTTGATCCGATCTTCCACCGCCATTGGTTTCTTCACCTCCTCCCCCATAACCCACCTCCCTCTCTTAAAAGAGCGCCGAACGACCGGTCTTTCCTCGCCGCTCGTCTGTTTCCCCTCACCACACCCTGCACGCCATCACGATCACTCAGACCATCAGCATGCCGCCGTTCACGTGCAGCACCTGCCCCGTGATGTAGCCGGCCTCGTCCGAGGCCAGGAAGCGGACCGCCTCCGCCACATCCGAGGGTTGGCCCAATCTGCCCAGCGGGATCTGCTTTTGCAACGTCTCTTTCACCTCTGCCGGCAGCCCCTGCGTCATGGCTGTGTCGATGAAGCCGGGCGCCACCGCGTTCACGGTGACCATGCGGCTGGCGTACTCTCTGGCGATGGTCTTGGTGAACCCGATGACCGCCGCCTTGGAGGCCGCGTAGTTGGCTTGCCCCGCATTCCCCATCGCGCCGACGATCGAGGCGATGTTCACGATTCGCCCGTAGCGCTGCTTGGTCATCGGCTGCAGGACCGCTTTCGTACAATGGAAGGTCCCGTTCAAGTTCACTTGGAGGACCAGGTTCCAGTCCTCTTCCTTCATCCTGACCAGGAGTCCGTCCCGCGTGATCCCGGCGTTGTTGACCAAGATGTCGATCTTCCCCCAGTCCTTGAGGACCTGATCGGTCATGCTCTTGACGTCGTTCCACTCCGCCACGTTCACTTTGAGGTTGAGCGCGCGGCGCCCGAGCTTGCCGACTGCTGCGACGGTCTCGTGGGATCGACCCGGGTCCAGATCCGCCACGACCACGTCTGCGCCATGGCGAGCCAGCGTCTCGGCGATGGCCCGCCCGATGCCTTGCGCCGCGCCGGTCACGATCGCCACTTTTCCTTCAAGCGACATCTGCTCTTCTAATTGAGTCGTTCGTATCTCGTGAAGCGACCTCCCCCTCCCTACCTCCCCCTCACTGAGGGGGAGGAGAAGGTGGGGGAGCCGAACGCCGCTTCACGCTTCACGCTTCACGGTTAGCGCGTGCAGCGTCGCCTCGAGCGACTTCGGATCATGCACGTTCAACAGCACCGCGTCCGGGAGAATCCGCTTCACCAGCCCGGTCAGCACGGTGCCGGGACCGACTTCGATAAAGGTGGTCACGCCCATCCCGCTCATGACTCTGACCGACTCCTCCCACAAGACCGGGGAGGGAAGCTGCCGGATCAAGGAGGCCTGCACCTCCGCCGCCCGTCGCAGCGGCTTGGCGTCCGCGTTGTTGATCAGCGGCACCGTCAAGTCCGACCACGCCGCGGCCGCCACGTCGCGGGCCAGGCGATCAGCCGCTGTCCGCATCAGCGGGGTATGGACCGGCACGCTGACCGGCAGCGGAATCGCCTTCCGGCTGCCCTTGGCCTTGGCCAGCTCGATCGCCCGCTCGACCGCAGCCTTCTCACCGGCGATCACCACCTGCCCCGGACCGTTGAAGTTCGCCGGGGCCACCACGCCGACCGCCGACGCCTCACGGCAGGCGTCGCGAACCGCCTCGCCGGTCAGGCCGAGGATCGCCGCCACCAACCCACTCCCGGGCGGGACGGCCTCGGCCATATACCGTCCCCGCTTCTGCACCAGCGAGACCGCGGTGCTGAAGGAGAGCCCCCCCGCGGCCACCAGCGCCGAGTACTCGCCGAGACTGTGACCGGCTACCGCGACGGGCCGGAGACCGGCCGGTTCCAGGAGTCGCAAGGCCGCGATGCTGGCTGTGAGCAGGGCGGGCTGTGTGTATTCCGTCAGATTCAGGCGTTCGCGCGGTCCGTCGAAGCATAGCGCAGCAACATCATAGCCGACGATCGTTCCCGCTTCTTCATACACCTTCCGGACTGCCAGGTGTGCGTCGTAGAACCCCCGCCCCATCCCGACCGATTGGGAACCTTGGCCGGGAAACACCAACCCTACCCCGGAAGCCATAACCGGCTATGATATGAGGAAATCAATTTCCAATGTCAACGAGAAAAAGATTTCCTTCAGCCCACGATAAACTCGCCGCCGTCCACGCATATCACATTGCCGGTGATCCATTGCGCCTTGGGGTGGCTGAGCAGCCCGATCGCTTGGGCGACATCCTTGGGCGTGGTCAGCCGGTGGCCCGGATTCCTGGCCTGGGCCATGGTCTTCATCTCGTCCGACCCGGGGATCTTGCGCAGCGCCGGCGTGTCGGTCACCCCGGCCATGATCGTGTTGGCCGTAATTCCCAGCGGGGCGAGCTCGAGCGTCAACTGACGAATGTGCGACTCCAGCGCCGCCTTGGCCGCCGACACCGCTCCATAGGTCTGCCAGACACGCGCCCCGCCGGCGCTGGTCATCGCGAAGACCCGGCCGCCGTGGCCCATCAACTGGCGTGCGACGACGTCCTGGACCCAGTACACCAGGCTGTTGGCCATGACATCGAGGGTCATCTCCAGCTGTGGCTTGTTGATCGCGTCGGCTGGAGCCTTCGTGATCAAGGGCTTGAGAGTCCCGAACGCGAGCGAGTGCAGGAGCACCCGCACCATGCCGGGGCGCCCGGTCGCCTTCAGGTGGGTCTCCATCTCGTTCAGGATCTCCTGCCGTTTCTCGGCGTCGGCCGCATTGGCGTTGAAGAACACCGCTTCACGTCCGGCGGCTCGAATCTGCCCCGTGATCCGCTCCACGTTCTGCAGCGTCCCTTTCCGGTCGAGGTGGACGCCGAAGATGTGCATCCCTAACGAGGCCAGCTCGATCGCCGTGGCCTCTCCGAACCCGCTCGAGGCGCCTAATATAAGCGCCCAGTCTCCTTCCAGTGGCCGAGTCTCCGTTCCCATGATGTTCCTCTCATCTGCTAAGAAGTTGGGTCCGTTTCGTCGGTTGAGTCCGTTGTGTCCGTTGAATGGAGCTGAATTTCGACGCCTTCAACTAATCTAACGGACCTAACAGACACAACGGACACAACCTACTACCAGCGGATCACCGCCGATGCCCAGGTTAACCCGCTCCCGAACGCCTCGATCATGACCAGGCTCCCAGCTTTTACCCGCCCTCCCCTGACCGCCTCATCCAGCGCGAGCGGGATGGAGGCCGCGGAGGTATTGCCGTACCGATCCATGTTGAGGACCACCTTCTCCATCGGCAACCCGAGCCGCTCCGCCACCGCCGTGATGATCCGGAGGTTGGCTTGATGCGGCACATACAGATCGAGATCCTCGACCGCGAGTTGGTTGGCGGACAACGCTTCCCGAGCCACCTCTTCCAGCGTTTTGACCGCCACCTTGAAGGTCTCATTGCCTTTCATCTTCATGTACTGGAGCCCCTCGGCCAGCATCTTCTCGGACGGGGGGATGCGCGATCCGCCGCCCGGCACGCAGATCAGGTCCCAGAGGTTCCCGTCCGAATGCAAATGCGAAGAGAGGATCCCGCGTTCCCCTTCACTGGGGCTCAACACCACCGCGCCCGCGCCGTCCCCGAACAGGATACAGGTGCCGCGGTCCGTCCAATCCATCAGCATCGACATCACCTCGGCGCCGATGACCAGGACGTGCCGGGATCCGGTCTTGACGAAGGCATCGCCCACCCCCAAGGCATACACGAACCCGCAACAGGCCGCCGAGAGGTCACAGGCGGCCGCCCGCACCGCGCCCAGCCGCTGTTGGATCAGACAGGCGGTGGACGGCAGAGGCGCGTCGCCGGTGCAGGTGGCCACCAGAATCAGATCGAGATCGGCGGCAGCCACGCCGGCCGCCTCCAGGGCGCGCTCGGCCGCCCTCGTTCCCAGATCGGAGCAGGTTTCGCCCGGAGCGGCGATGCGACGCTCGCGGATTCCGGTTCGTTCGAAGATCCAGGTGTCCGACGTCGCCACCATCCGCTCGAGTTCGGCATTGGTGAGGACACGCTCCGGAACGTAGGACCCGGTCCCCGCAATTCGGCCTCTCATTCCGGCGCCTCTCCCTTGTCGGCCCGCTGGTGCAGCGCCAGACTCTCTTCGATGTCGCGTTGGATTAGTTCGTTGAGCCGGCTCTCGGCGAGGCCCTTGGCGCGTCGGATGGCGTTCTTAATCGCCTTGGCTGACGAACGTCCGTGACAGATCATGCAGATGCCGTTCACGCCCAGGAGCGGGGCTCCTCCGAACTCCGCGTAATCCACCCGGCGGCGCAAGCGAAGAAGCGGAGCGGCCAGAAACGGATACGACAACCGTCCCAGGAAGGTCCCGGCAATCTCTTTCATCAAGATTTTCTTGATCGCGTCGGCCAGTCCCTCGGAGATCTTCAACGCCACGTTCCCGATGAACCCGTCGCAGACGATGATATCGGCGGCGCCGCTGTATACGTCCCGACCCTCCACATTGCCGATGAAATTGATCGGGCAGGCTTTGAGGAGCTTGAAGGCCTCTTTGGTGACCTCGTTCCCCTTCGTATCCTCCTCTCCGATGCTGAGCAGTCCGATCCGGGGGTTCGGCTTCCCGAACACGTGCCTTCCATATTCATGCCCCATGATCGCGAACTGCCCGAGGTGTTGGGCATTGCAGTCGACGGTGGCGCCCACATCCAGCATCACCGCGGTTCCGGTCAGGGTGGGAAGGGTGGCCGCAATGGCCGGCCGCTCGACCCCTTTGAGCATACCCAGGATGAAAAAGGCCGCCACCATGGTGGCCCCCGTGTTGCCCGCGCTCACCACCGCGCTGACGTCACCGGCCTTGACCAGTTCGGTCGCCACCCAGACGGAGGAGTCCCGTTTCTTTCGGGCGACCAAGGCGGGGGATTCGTGCATGTCCACCGTTTGGGAGGCGTGTCGAATCGTGAGGCGCGGATGGGAGGAGCCGAGTCGTTGCAACTGTTCCCTGATGTGGGATTCGTCCCCGACCAAAATGACCTCGACGCCCAGTTCCTTGGCCGCCAGCACGGCGCCCTCGAGCACCGGGGTCGACCCATAATCCCCGCCCATCGCATCAACGGCGATTCTCATCGGAGGTTGTGTGGGCACCAAGGCCACCAATTCATCTCACGGCTCAGAGCGAACCGCTCTGAGCGACTCGCTGCGAGCGAGCTTCTCAGGCTTCTTCGACCGCGATGACTGCAATGCCCTTGTAGGTGCCGCAATTGAGGCAGGTGTAGTGCGGAAGTTTGGGCTCATGACACTGTGGACAGACTGAAAAGCTCGGCGGCGTGATTTTCTTGTGGGTCCTCCGCATGTCCCGACGGGACTTGGAGTGTTTATGTTTGGGATTCGGCATCGTCGTTCCTCACTCAGACGTACAGCCCAAGGCTGCGAATTCCGTTTGATCTGTTCAGTCCGTTAGGTCGGTTGTGTCCGTTGAACGGAATTAACGGACCTAACGGACTCAACGTCTGGGCCTCAAACTCTCTTCTGTTTTCCTGCTTTGGCCTTCAGCACCGCAAAGGGGGACTCCAGGCCTTCCCCCGGGCAGCCACATTGACGCTCGTTGAGATTTTGCCCGCAGACCGGACACAGCCCCTGGCAATCCTCATGACACAGCGGCTGCATCGGCGTCGTCAGAATGACTTGTTCCCGCAGCATCTCGGCCAACTCCAGCCGCTCTCCGTCAAACAGATACACCTCGTCCTCCAGTTCGGGCAGATCCCGCGCTTCCGCTCCCGGTGACTTTGGACGGCCGCGCGCGGGGCTCTCCTCGTGGCGGTATTCGACTGCGAACGGAAGGCTGACGACGTCCTCGTACTCCGTCAAACAGCGCACGCACTGCCGCAGGAAGCTGCCGGTCAGAACGCCGGTCACGCTGAGGCCCGTGCCGGCTTTGGCGATCTCCACCGACAGCGACAACTCACCTTGCACCCGGCCGTCGTCCGGCCCCAATGCCAGCTCATCCGGCTGGACTTCACACACCAGGCTGAGCCCGCTGTCCGGAACCTCAGTAAGATGCGGCTTAGGCAAGGCCATCGTAGCCACCGCGCTCGTAGACGACGTGTTTTGTATATCCGGAACCCCGCGCGATGTCAAACCAAGTCGCTGATTCCAGCCGGTCGCCTCACCGCTCCTCGGCGTAGCCCACCATGGCGATCGTTCGTGCTCGTTTGATGGCGACAGTCAACACCCGCTGGTGCCGCATGCAGTTCCCGGAAATCCGCCGCGGGACGATCCGGCCCCGTTCTGTGAGAAAGTTCCTCAGCAGACCGACATCCTTGAAGTCGATCGGAATTTTCTCCTGGCAAAACCGGCAATTCCGCCGCCGCTGAAATAACCGTCCTCGTTCCACGCTTATTCCCCCAAGTGTAATGAGACGGACTGATTATGACGGTTGTTCGAATTCAGAGGTCTCATCCGGTGGACCGGGTTCAGCACCGGACTCCTGCCGCTTGGGCAGGAACGTGACGGTCTGGGCGACCACTTCATGCTTACTCCGCTTCTGACCGTCTTCCGTCTCCCACCGGCGTTGCTGTAGCCGCCCGTCCACGATCACCCCGTTTCCCTTGCTCAGATACTGCCCGCAATGCTCCGCCTGTTTGCCGAAGACCACGATATCGATGTAACACACCTCTTCCTTCAGATCATCAGCCTGCCGGTAGCGCCGGTTGACCGCCAAGCCGAAATTGGTGACCGGCGTCCCGCTGGGCGTATACCGCAGTTCCGGGTTCTTCGTGAGATTCCCGATCAGAATGACCTTATTGAACCCTGCCACGATCGACCTCCCTGCCACGATCGACCGGAACCCTGCCACGATCGACCGCCCTACCACGATCGACCTCCCCAGCCTCGGGGGCGGCCGTCGGAGCGGCGGCCGTCGGAGGAGCTGCCTGTGGAGGAGCGACCTGTTCCACCCGCACCGTCAGAAACTTGAGCACTGAGTCCTCCAGCCGGTAGGAACGCTCGAGCTCACTGACGACGCCCCCTTCCGACCGGAAATGGAGATACACGAAAGTGCCCTTCCGCTCCCGCTTGACCTCGTAGGCCAGCTTTTTCTTCCCCCAGTTCTCCGACTTCAACAGCGTCGCGCCGGCCTTCGCGACGACGCCTTTCATTTTCTCAATGAGCTTGTTGGTGTCTTCGTCGGAGAGCGACGGGCGCACAATGAAGATAGACTCGTAGAGCTGCATGCAGCGAATCTCCTCCTGGCCAAAGGCCCCAAGACCGAGCTTGGAGCGAGGGACGTGAACACCGCGTCACACGACGCGAGCGTTGGACCCTACCACAGCGCTCAACGAGCTGTCAATTGACCGGGCCGCCCCATCTGTGGTGTAACGCCTACCAACCTAGCGTCAGCCGCCGCCGGAGGCGGTCGGCTGCATGCCCTCGTTAGCCTTGAAATATTATCCGTGAGAATCAGAGCTGGCTCATGCCACCGTCGGCCACCAGCTCGGTGCCGACGATGAACGCGGACTCGGCAGATGCAAGATAAAGCACAGCGCTCGCGATTTCGTCGGGCGTTCCGAAACGCTTGAGCGGGATCTGGGCCTGGATGCTCGCCGCGACTCCGGAGAGCTGCTCCGCAGGGAGACCCAGGCGGTCCAAGAGATGTGTCGTGACAGGGCCAGGGCTTACCACATTGACACGGACGCCCCTGCTCAGCAGCTCGGAGGACAGAGTCTTCGCTAGCGAGATCAATGCGGCCTTGCTGGCGGCATACACGCTCGTATTAAGCATACCAATGTGGGCGTTGATCGAGCCGTTGAGAACGACGGCGGCTCCTGGATTCAGGAGTGGTAGCAGCGCCTTGATCAAGAAATAAGGACCTTTCACGTTGGTGTTGAAGGACACATCCCACATCTCTTCCTCGGCCGCTTCGAACGGAGCGAGCTTGGCCACACCTGCATTGATAAAAACGGCGTCGAGCATCACGCCCTGCTGTTGTAGCATCGTTGCCAGCCTGATCCCATCTGCGACGCTCCCAGCGTCGTTTCGGACAGCGACGACATTTTCGCCGAGCTGTGCTGCCGCCTTATCCAAGGAAGATTGATCACGTCCCGTGATGACAAGACGAGCTCCTTCATTTGCAAACGCGAGTGCGGTTGCCAGGCCGATGCCGCTATTTCCACCCGTAACGAGCGCAGTCTTGCCTTCGAATCGCTTCATGGGAAACTCCTCACTTGTGTAATGAGGGTCAGACTCGACTTTTCAGAGCTACGCCTCCCCCCAGCCCACGAACCCTCAGAAAATCGAGCCTAACCTATCGAGAAAAGACTCCCGACCCCTTTGTTCCGACCCCTCGCAGAAAAGTAGAATGTCCCTTGAAACCGAGCCAAGGAATCCGACGGAGGTCGGGGCCGAGCACTACTCCTT
>MNDM01000047.1 GCA_001914955.1 Nitrospirae bacterium 13_2_20CM_2_62_8
TGGATGGCCAGATCGTCCACATGCACGTCCTTGATCCTCGTGGACGATTTGACTTCGATGATGCGCCAGGCAGGCGGACCGTCCTGGGCCTGACTGACCCGTTCCAGGATATCCACGCGCACGAGTACGTCCTGGAATTCAAAGGCCCCCTCAAAGATTGCGGTGACGGTTGGATCCTGGAGGAGGTTGGCCGTTCGCCGTAACGCCTCTGTGGGATGACGGTGATCAGTTTCCACCAGGACTCCACCCGGGAAACGCCTCCTGGCCAACTCGCCCACGGTCGTTCCCATATCCAAGATGGCTTGGGTGTGCTCGTCAGGCTCGGTGGCAAGCTCGGGTGAGTGGATTGCCAGATACAGCCGCTTGTGGCACTGGAGGCCGGAGAGGTATTTGGATTTGGAGAGACGGAACCCGGCGCGGTCCTTGGCCTGGATCAACACCGGCTCAGGCATGGTTTCCTTTGAGTGATGGCCGCGTGTCCTTGCCCGGCCCTTCGGTCAGCTCGATGCGCACCACTCCCTTGACATTCGCGCACAGGTCCCCGAGGCCCGGTGTCACGAGCCTGTATGGGCCCCCGTTCTGCTCGGACAGCGGTTCTTCATCGAGTTGATAGATCAGAATGCCGTGTTCGGTCGCCTGCTTCAGCGTCAGGCTGGCGGCGAACCGGCCGTCCGCCGAATGGAACGTGGCATGATCCGCGCCGATCGTGAGAGCAGGCACCTCCAAGACTCCCTTCATCCGGACCCCCCTGCCCCGCATCCCGGGAACCAGCGCGCCCACGTCCGAGATCTGGTACTCGGCCGGCAATTTGGCCAGCGCGTCGCAGTCAAGCATAATCGGCTGAATCACCGCTCCCTCAATCCGCAAGATCCCGGGCCCGCTTTTCTCCAGCTCGGTGATCACCTTCACCATCGCCGTAAGCGCCTCGTTGAGCGGTGTCGGAATCCCCAGGTCCCTTCCTCGTTGTACGATGTACCCGTTCAGGAAATCAATTTCGGTCGGGCGGCCGGCCTTCCAGTCGTCATACATGGAGGTATGGATGTCGCGAATCTCCTGGGACCACCGCACCACCTTGTCGGCCATATCGGGAGACAGTGGAACTTTGAGCCCCGCCGCCACGGCTCCCACCTCGCCCACGATCTGAGGAATGACCTGCAGCATCTCGGGATGGTCGAGCGCCTTGGACACGCGGTCATTAATGATCACCGTGAGGGGGTTGAAGACGCAGTTCCAGCACATCTTCTCCCACTTGCTTCGCCGGATGTCCTCGACCACCTGACAGGTCAGCCCGGCCCGCTTGAACAGGTCAACGATCTGGAGCACCCGGGGACTGGTGTGCCCCATGAGCTCCCCGATGGCGACCGATCCCCGCTTATAGTGCTCGATCACTCCCGGCTCGACGATCTTGGAATAGATAAAGGCGACTCCACCCACCACGCAGTCACGTTTGAAACGGGCGAGGAGACGATCTTCGGCATCCACGCCATTCTGCAAGGTCAACAGGACCGTGTGTGGGGTCATCACCGGCGCGATCTGGTCCATCACGTCATCCAGGTCGTAAGCCTTGACCGACAGGATGATCAGGTCCGGTTGTGGGAGATCGCGCGGATCGGCGGCCGCCGGAGGCCTTACCGTGAAGGTGCCCTCGGCGCTGCGGATCGTGAGGCCATGCTCTCGGACCGCCTGAAGCGTCCGTGGCCGGAGCAAGAAGGAGACGCCGGGATTATGTGTGGCCAGGTGCGCGCCGAAAAATCCGCCGACCGCGCCGGCTCCGACCATCATCACTTGCTTCATCCTCGACTCCATCTGTTTTCCCGCCTACGGGTTGGGTTACTATAGCATGCCGATTGGGGTGACAACAGTGGCGTTCCATCAGGGCCAGGAGTGGTCGTGACGCGCGAGGCCGGCATTCAGGAGGTCCGAACCAAGCTCTCGAACGCCCGTGCCGTCACCGTGCTCACGGGAGCCGGCATCTCCGCCGACAGCGGGGTACCAACCTTCCGTGGAACAGACGGCCTATGGCGGAACTTCCGGGCCGAGGACTTGGCCACACCGGAAGCGTTCGCGCGAGACCCTCGCCTGGTGTGGGAATGGTACAACTGGCGGCGCGAGATCATCGCCGGGAAACTCCCTAATCCGGCGCATGCCGCGCTCGTCGAGATGGAACGGCGCTTTGATCGCTTCTGGCTGATCACGCAAAACGTAGACGGCCTGCATCGCCTGGCAGGCTCGACGAAGTTGTCCGAGATTCACGGCAACATCTGGAAAGTGCGCTGCACGGTCTGCGGTCGGGTGGACACGAACCACGCTGTGCCGATCCCCATCCTCCCCCTGTGCGCGGCCTGCCGAGGGCTCTTGCGCCCGCACATCGTCTGGTTCGGTGAATCCCTGGACTCGGAAGAGCTTGGCCGGAGCTTCGACGCGGTGAACTCCTGCGAGGTGATGCTGATCATCGGGACGTCAGGGATCGTCTACCCTGCTGCGTCGTTTGCACCTGGTGCGAAAGCGGCCGGCGCGTTTGTCGCCGAGATCAACCTTGATCCGACCCCCAATTCGGATGTGGTGGATCTCTGTATCCACGGGAAGGCGAAGGAGCTCGCGCTCATCCCCTTCCCCCGCCTCGCCTGTCCACACGAGTCAGTGTGACTACTAGAGGGTAGCAACCAATTGAGGGAGTTCATTCAACGTGCGAATCGTAGGAACCTGCAACGCTGAGGGCTTGTGCTCGCCAGAATCCATGCGCTGGCGGTCGATGAGCACGCCGTGGAGCCGAGCCAGACGCGCCCCTTCCACATCGTCTCCTATGCTGTCCCCGACATGGACCGCCTCTTCCGGGTCAACCGCGTGCTTCTCCAGAGCCAGACGGAAGATCTGAGGGGCCGGTTTCGCAGCATGCGCCAAGCTCGAGATCGTGACTGTATCGAAGAGTTCGGCAATGCCGAGCCCTCGAAGCACGTTGAAAAGCCTGGTATCGAAGTTCGAGATAATCCCCAACTCCAGACCGCGATCCTTGAGCTCTTTGAGCACACCCGACGTCTCTGGATACAGCGCCCAGTGCGCAGGTCCTCCGAAGGCGTGAAAGACCTCTTCGAAGTAATCATCGAACCGATTGAACATCCCGACGCGGTAAAACACATTGTGCACGATGTCGAACCACCACAGCCGCTCACACCGTTTGATCTCGGTAGGGTCGCCGACGGCAAAGACCGGCGGCGGAGCCTCACGGAACGCACGCCGGAACGCGGCATTGAGAGCCGAAAGCGACTCGTCGGTGCGCCTGACCCCATATTTCTCGGCGTAGTGCAAATAGACCTCTCCCACCGACCCCTTCACATGAAACAAGGTCCCGGCTGCGTCCAAGAATATGACTTTCACCCGGCTCACGATGCTGAGGATGTCTCGGGACAGACGTAATCGGACGGAGTGACGTCATCGGATGCGCGGCTGACTTTATCGAAATGATCGTTCCCTTGATGGCCTACCGTTTCGCTCGTTTCGTCCGCCTCGCCTTCTCCAGCGCTTTCAGACGCTGAATGTTTTTCCGGTGCTTCTTGCGCACGTTGCGGTCCTTGTCGCGTCCTCGTGCCATGAGTCAACCCATCTCCTTTCTGAAGCTCGCGTGCGATGCCGACAGCCGGCGCGATGTATAGCACAAGTTTGCGCCCCTGGACAAGCGCCGTTCCAGACTCGGCCTCACAGCACCCGTCACCTTGTCGGGCAACGAGCAGCATGTTAAGATTCGTCACCGTTTTTCAACCCAGAGGAACCGTTGACGATGCCTGGTCGGCAGCTAGAGAAAATCTATGACCCCACGCAGGTCGAAGAACGGTGGTACCGGTTCTGGACCGAAAAGGGCTATTTTCATGCCACGGTAGATCGCCCGGGCGCCCCCTACTCGATCGTCATCCCGCCTCCCAACATTACCGGCTCGCTTCATCTCGGCCATGCGCTGAACAATACCTTGCAGGACATTCTCATCCGTTGGCGGCGGATGCAAGGTCGTAATACCCTCTGGATGCCGGGCACTGATCATGCCGGCATCGCCACCCAGAACGTAGTCGAACGCCAACTCCTGGCGGAAGGAACATCACGGGAGGTGCTGGGCCGAGAGGCATTCGTCAAACGAGTCTGGGACTGGAAAGCTCAGTCCGGTGGATCCATTCTCCAGCAATTGAAACGGTTAGGAGCCTCCTGTGACTGGGATCGCCTTCGCTTCACCATGGATGAAGGACTGTCCCAGGCGGTCCGAGAGGTGTTCGTTCGTCTTCACGAGGACGGGTTGATCTACCGGGGCGAACGCTTGATCAATTGGTGCCCCCGCTGTCTCACCGCGCTGTCAGACATTGAAGTCGAGCACGAGGAAACCAAAGGCAAGCTCTATCATATCGAGTACCCGCTCGCCGATGACCCGAAAACCCGTCTCGTCGTCGCCACCACCAGGCCGGAAACCATGCTGGGCGACACCGCCGTCGCCGTCCATCCGGAAGACCCGCGTTACAATCATCTGATCGGAAAGAAGGTGAGGCTGCCGTTAACGTCTCGCGACATTCCGATCATTGGTGATCCGATCCTGGTGGACCGGGAATTCGGCACGGGAGCCGTCAAGATCACCCCCGGGCATGACTTCAACGATTTCGAGGCAGGCGAGCGGCACAACTTGCCTCGAATAGCGATCCTGAACCAGCGGGCGCAAATGGATGCATCCGGGCTCCACGACGCTCAGGTAGATCCGAGCTTGAATCTCACACTCAAGCCGGTTCACCAAGCTCGGGCTCTCATGGTGGACGCCTTGCGCGAGCGGGGGTTCCTCGCGAAAGTCGAAGACCACAAGATGTCGCTCGGCAAGTGCTATCGGTGCAAGACCGTGGTTGAGCCCTACCTGTCACCGCAGTGGTTCGTCAAGATCAAGCCACTGGCTGAACCTGCGATCAAGGCAGTGGAGGATGGACGAATTCGTTTGATACCTGAAGGCTGGGTGAACAATTATCTTGGCTGGATGCGGGACATTAAGGATTGGTGTATCTCCCGACAAATCTGGTGGGGCCATCAGATACCGGCCTGGTACTGCCGGAGCTGCAACGAGGACGCCATCATTGAGGCGGCACCCAATTCATTCACGATGACCTCTGACGCGAAACCCGTCGTCGCGAGAACCGCGCCGGCTCATTGTCCCGACTGCAGCGCCAGCGACTTCATCCGGGATCCGGATGTCTTGGATACCTGGTTCTCCTCCGCCCTCTGGCCGTTCTCCACGCTTGGCTGGCCTGAGCAGACGCCGGAACTGAAGACGTACTACCCCACCAGCACGTTGGTCACTGGCTTAGACATCCTCTTCTTCTGGGTAGCCCGCATGATCATGATGGGCCTCAAGTTCACAGGAAACGTCCCCTTCCGAGACGTATACATCCATGCGCTAGTCCGTGACGCGGAAGGCCAGAAGATGAGCAAGTCCAAAGGCAATGTCATGGACCCGCTGAGCGTGATGGAGAAATACGGGACCGATGCGCTCCGGTTCACGCTCGCCGCCATGGCCTCGCCAGGCCGGGACGTCAAGCTGGCCGAGGAACGGATCGAAGGCTACCGAAACTTTGCCAATAAGATCTGGAATGCGGCGCGATTCATTTTGATGAACCTCGACGGCCCGCGCGAAGCGGCCCCGCCGAAAGACCGTTCCTTTGCTGATCGCTGGATCCTCAGCCGCCTCAATCGGACGATCCGGGACGTCAACGCATCGCTCGAGGCGTATCGGTTCGACCAGGCCTCTAGCCAGATATACCACTTCATCTGGCATGAGTACTGCGACTGGTACCTGGAGCTGGTCAAGCCGTCTTTCCAAAGCAAGGACTCGGCTGACGCCAAGCGAACCAGGCAGACGCTGGTCGAATCTTTCGAAACTCTCCAACGGCTGCTCCATCCAGTGATGCCGTTCATCACCGAAGAAATCTGGCAGACCCTTCCCCACGAGGGAGACAGCCTCGTGATCCAGCGGTACCCCGTACCGATTCCGGAGTGGAACGCAAAAGATATCGAAGCGGAGTTTGCCGTACTTGAACAGTTCGTGACGACCGTGAGAACAGGGCGAGCTCAATTGAACTATCAACCGGGGAAAGTCCTCGCTCTCTACGGTGCCACCTCGAGAGGGGAACAGCTCACAACGCTGCGTCATCTCCTTCCCTTTATCGAGCATCTCAGTCGAGGTTCTGTGAAACTGGCTGCCGTAGAAACATGGCCGACCGACAAAGTCCTTCGTCTGCCGGTCGAAGGAATGACAGTGGGATTGGTTGTCGAGGGCGAGGTGGACTTGGAAAAGGTGCTTTCCAGACTCCAGAAACAGTCCGAAGAGAAGGAGCAGGAAATACAACGACTGGAAGCAAAGCTTCATAACGTGGAGTTCACGTCAAAAGCTCCCGCTGAAGTCATTCGCGAACATGGCGACCGCTTAAGGATCCTGCAACAGGACAGCAGATTACTCGTCGGCAGCGGACAGCAACTCCGTTCCATGATGCAGTCGAGGAAAGAGTGACGACACCCTCGTCCCAAACCATCCGCAAGGCAGTTCAGGTCGCGCTGGAGGAAGACCTCGGCCAGGGTGACGCAACCACGGCAGCGCTCTTCCCCAAACCGGTGCCTGCGCGCGGGACCATCGTGGCACATGAAGCCATGACCGTCGCCGGCGTGGCTGCGGCCAGGCAGACGTTCCTCGCTGTGGATCGTTCGGTCAAAGTCGTTCGCACCGTTCGCGATGGCTTGACGATCGAGCGTGAAAGCCCGGTATTGATCGTGGAAGGAGACGCCCGCTCCCTGTTGATGGCGGAGCGGGTCTCGTTGAATTTCCTGCAACACCTGTCCGGGATCGCCACCCTCACCGCTCGGTTCTGCCAGGCTGTCCGGGGGTATCGCGTCAAGATCCTGGATACAAGAAAAACCACGCCAGGCCTCCGCGCCCTGGAAAAATGGGCGGTCCGCCTGGGCGGAGGGCGGAATCACCGGCACTCCCTCAGCGACGGGATCCTGATCAAAGAGAATCATCTTGCCCTGGCCGGTCATGACGTGGCCAGCGCTTGCAGACTGGCCCGGGAGGGGGCTGCGCACGGATTGAAAATCGAGGTTGAAGCTCAGACCCTCGATGAGGTGCGCGCGGCACTCGATGGTCAGGCCGATATTATTCTGCTGGACAATATGGACGTGCCGTCGATTCGCACCGCTGTGGACCTCATCAAGGGTCGAGCCCTCGTCGAGGTGTCCGGCGGAGTCACGTTAGCCACTGTCCGAGAAATCGCAGCGGCTGGCCCCGACTTCATTTCCATCGGCGCGCTCACCCACTCGGCGCCCGCGGCCAACTTGAGCATGGACATCCTCCCGCTCTCATCCCCCGGGAGGAGGCGGTGATCACATGACCGCTTCCGCCGCCTTCCAGGCCCTGACCGCTCAATCCGTCCAGCAGGCCCTTTCAACCAAAGCGTTCGGCCGGACGCTGCACCTGCTGGAAGGAACCTCCTCCACCAACACGGTTGCCATGACCTTGGGGCAGGAAGGAGCCTCACATGGCACCGTCGTCGTGGCGGAAACTCAGACCGCCGGACGAGGCCGATCCGGACGACAGTGGTACTCCCCTCCTGGGAAGAATCTTTACTGCTCGGTGGTTCTTCGCTCGATGCCGTCCCCTGACCAGTTGGCGCTCTGGCTGTCTTGGATTCCTCTGATCGCGGGCCTCGCCGCAGTCCGCGCCGTTCAAACGACGGCTGCGCTCCATCCGTCCGTCAAATGGCCAAACGACATCCTGGTCGGAACACGGAAGCTCGGGGGCACTCTGTGCGAAAGTACGGGCCTCGGCTCGCCTCATCCGTTCGTCGTGGTCGGCATCGGCCTCAACGTCAATCTGCTTCGGCACGAGTTTCCGGACGACTTACGCGAGCTCGCCACGTCCATGGCGATCGAAGCGGATCGGCCCTTCGATCGCGCCGCCGTACTGGCCGCGCTGCTCCTGGAACTTGAAAGCCGGTGCGACGCATTTCTCGCGGGCCGACACAGAGACCTGTTGAACGAGTATGTGCTACGCTGTTCCACCGTGGGCAAGCAGGTCTGCATCGATCTGGCCCATGGCGAGCGGGTGGAAGGCTATGCGGACTCGATCTCGCCCGATGGCTCACTCAGAGTCGTCCAGGGAGGCCGATCAAGCCGTCCGGGGGGCGGATCCACGGTCAACGTCCGCGCCGGAGATGTGACTCACGTGAGGTGAGACGTTGTGTCCGTTAGTCCGTTACGTCCGTTCGCAACTGACAAAACGGACTGAACTGACCAAACGGACCTAACGCCTATTCGCATGCTGCTTGCGATCGACATCGGCAACACCAACGTGGTCTTCGGGTTGTTCGAGAGCCAGACCTTGAAGGGGCATTGGCGCCTCACGACTGACGCCTTCAAGACCGCAGACGAGTACGGTGTTCTCTTCCAGAGCCTCCTCCGCGCAGCGGGGATCGGATCGGACCAGGTCACGGCTCTCATCCTGTCGAGCGTAGTCCCATCCCTGACTCCTACCTTCGAGCACATGGCGGAGACGTACTTTCACCACCGCATGCTCGTGGTCTCCCCGAGCTTGGATACCGGGCTCAGGCTGTGTTACACGAACCCGCAGGAGCTTGGAAGTGATCGGTTGGTGAACGCCGCGGCCGCCTATGCGCGCTACAAAACGGCCTTGATTATCGTCGATCTTGGGACGGCGACCACGTTCTCTGCGGTCAGCCAATCCGGAGAATACCTGGGTGGGGCCATCGCGCCGGGGCTCGGCATTGCCGCAGACGCGCTGTTCTCCCGAACAGCCCAGTTACCCAGAGTGGACCTGATCCCTCCCAAGACCGTCATCGGCAGGGATACCATCAGCAGCATCCAGGCTGGCCTGATTATCGGCCACACGGGCCTGGTGGACGAGATTGTCGGTCGCATGCAGGCTGAACTTGGTCAGACTGCGACGGTGATCGCCACCGGAGGCCTGGCCTCACTGATTGCTCCCCAGTCCCGCACGATCCAGGAAGTGAGACCTTTCCTGACGCTGGAGGGTTTGGAGTTGCTCTACAGGCGGACCCGTGGCGACGACTAACCCTTCCCGGCTTCCCCTACTTACAACGGCTCTTCCGGCTTTCGTGTAGGTAGAGATTTCAGGGAAAAGCCGCCTCGGCTGACGAAGGGCAGTGGGGCGGGGCGGCCAGGCTAATCCCCCGTGCTCGCGCATCGCACACGTGACGAGCGGGGCAGGAGAGCAGGTGGCCTCACGTGCTCGCGCGTCGCGCACACAGGATTGATCGTTCCGGGCAAGGGTGGATGGTGTGCTCGCCGGACGCGCGCAGTCTGAGGCCGCCTGCCCTCCTGCCCGCTTCGAGGAGAGCCTGCGGAGCCGCGACACCCGTTGTCCTTCAAGTGCAAGGGATGATGACGCGCGCAATAGGGGATCAGCCAGGGACCCCTGTCATGAGTCCCGCGATGGCGACTGCTCTTCACGCCCACCCTTCCAGCCTCGACCTCAGCGGGGATACACACACGAGGCCATCAGGGCGAGGATGACGCGACCTTGCGGGGGAGCCCCGCTGGTGTGCGCAGCGGCGGCCCGAGCGAGGCCCGACCGTCCAGGCCTCGGGTACCCGTTGCTCTTCTAGGTGCAACGGGTGTAACAGGGATGGACGGATCGGAGAACCCCCACCATGTGGGGGATGGGGGGAGCCGGAGCCGGGCCGCCGCTCGTTACAGCAGCGTGGCGAGCCTGCACGGAGCGGAGTGCCTCGCCCTGACGGCCTGGACATGACCCACACGAGAGCCGGAAGAGCCCTTATGGCTATTTCCCTTTGAACAAATGCGAGTTTGTGGTTGACTTTAGAATCTCTGGTGGCTATCTGGCGCTAACATTGGTGTAGGACATGGACCAGAAAGAGGAACATACGAATACATTCAACAAGTTAGAGGCGGCTTCCGAAGACCGTCTGACCGACGACCAGGGAAAAGCAGGGTCTGACGAGGAGTTGAAACAGGCACTGGCCGCCAGGATTGAGGAGGCGAAGGCGCTTCAAGATAAGTACCTCCGCTTGGCCGCCGAGTTCGAGAATTTCAAGCGCCTGACCCAACGGGACCAGCGCGAGTACTATCGGTTCGCCAACGAGAGCCTCCTGAAGGAGCTGCTTCCCATTGTCGATAACCTGGAACGCGCGATCAAATCTTCAAAAGAAAGAATGGGGAGCGGCGGACTGATTCAAGGTGTGGAACTCGTCCTGAAGCAGTTTCTGGAAACGCTGGCGAAATTCGGGGTACGCCCATTGAAGAGTGTGGGAGAGACGTTCGATCCGTCCCGTCACCAGGCCGTTGCCCACGTGGAATCGCAAGATGCCTCAGGAAAGATCGTGGTGGAGGAATACGAGAAAGGGTACCTCTTACATGACCGGATCTTGCGCCCCGCGATGGTTACTGTCGCCGATGTGCCGAGACGTGCCGGCCGAGAGGGCGGCAAGACCTCTCCCTCGACTGATGAGAGTCCGGTTGACACTGAGTAATCATGTTCATCATGGGAAGGAGATAACACATGGGTAAGGTCATAGGCATCGATTTGGGCACGACGAACTCGTGTGTGGCGATCATGAGCGGGGGGGATCCCGTGGTCATCGCCAACGCCGAAGGGAGCCGGACCACTCCCTCGGTTGTCGCGATCACGGACAAGGGCGAGCGGCTTGTCGGTCAAATCGCGAAGCGCCAAGCAATCACGAACCCCGAGAACACCATCTATTCGATCAAACGGCTCATGGGCCGGAAATACAACAGCCGGCAGGTTCAGGACGCCATCAAGCGCCTGCCGTACAAGATCATCGAGGCGAGCAACGGCGACGCCCACGTCGAGATCCGTGGCAAGCGGTACAGTCCAGCCGAAGTCTCCGCGATGATCCTGCAGAAGATGAAGCAGACGGCGGAGGACTACCTGGGCGAAAAGGTCACTGAAGCGGTCGTGACCGTGCCGGCCTATTTCGATGACAGCCAACGGCAAGCCACCAAGGATGCCGGCCAGATCGCCGGCCTCAACGTGCTCCGGATCATCAACGAGCCGACCGCCGCCTCGCTCGCCTACGGGCTCGACAAGAAGAAAGACGAACGCATTGCCGTCTATGACCTGGGCGGAGGCACGTTCGATGTGTCCATCCTGGAAATTGGTGAGGGTGTCTTCGAGGTGAAGTCCACCAACGGCGACACCTACCTGGGTGGGGACGATTTTGACCTTCGCGTCATGGACTGGCTCGTGGAGGAATTTAAGCGGGATCAAGGCATCGACCTGCGCAGGGATCGCATGGCCTTGCAGCGTCTCAAAGAAGCGGCCGAACGGGCGAAGATCGAGTTGTCATCCTCGCAGGAGAGCGAGATCAACCTCCCGTTTATCACCGCGGACGCCAATGGACCCAAACACCTGGTGATGAAACTCACCCGGGCGAAGCTCGAACAACTCGTCGATGATCTGATTCAGCGCACGGTTGAGCCGTGCAAGAAGGCTCTGGCCGACGCCGGCGTGACCGCGCGTGACATCAACGAGGTGGTTTTGGTCGGCGGCATGACCCGGATGCCCAAAGTGATTCAGGTCGTGCGGGAATTTTTCGGTAAAGAGCCGCATAAAGGCGTCAACCCCGACGAGGTCGTGGCGGTCGGCGCCGGGATTCAGGGTGGCGTGCTGAAAGGTGACGTGAAGGATGTGCTGCTCCTGGACGTCACGCCGCTCACGCTCGGCATCGAAACCCTGGGCGGGATCTACACGCACCTCATCGAGCGCAATACGACCATCCCGACGAAGAAGAGCCAGATCTTCTCCACCGCAGCGGACAATCAGACGGCGGTGACGATCCGGGTCTTCCAGGGTGAGCGTGAGATGGCCAACGACAACAAACTGCTCGGTCAATTTGACCTGGTCGGCATACCGCCCGCCCCGCGCGGCATGCCTCAGGTCGAGGTCACGTTCGATATCGACGCCAACGGGATCGTGCACGTCTCCGCCAAAGACCTTGGGACCCAGAAGGAACAGTCGATCAAGATCACCGCCTCCAGCGGACTGACCAAGGAAGAAATTGATCGACTCGTCAAGGACGCTCAGGCCCATACGGAAGGAGACAAGCAGCGGAGGAGGCTGGCCGAAGCCAGGAACCAGGCCGACAGCTTGATCTATAACACCGAAAAGAACTTGACTGAGCATGGGGATAAACTCGGCGAGGCTGACAAGAACAACATCAAAGACGCCATCGCGGCGGTCCGCAAGGCGATGGAAGGCAACGATCCGGCGGCGATCGAGTCGGCGGTGCACACGTTGACGACCGCCTCGCACAAGCTGGCCGAGGAGATGTACAAGAGAGCCTCGGCGGCAGGTGACCAGGGCGCGGCAGGAGCCGATGCGAGTCCTGGCGGCCACGGGGATGGCGGCAGTTCCGGAAAGGACGACAAAGTCGTGGACGCAGAGTTTGAAGAAGTGGACAAAGATAAAAAGTAGGTTACAATACGATCTCGACACACTGGATCAGGCTCGCGCCTGATCCAGTGTTGTTTCAACCCACTCCTGTATGGCAAACGTGGCCAAACGCGACTATTACGAGACGCTCGGAGTCGAACGCAACGCGTCCGACGAGGACATTAAGAAAGCGTATCGCAAGCTTGCCCGCCAGTACCATCCGGATCTCCAAACCGGAGACCAACGGAAAAAAGCCGCGGAAGAACAATTCAAGGAGATCAACGAAGCCTACGAAGTGATCAGCGACCAGGATAAGCGTAAGCAGTACGATATGTTCGGACACGTCGGCGGGCCGCAGGGGTTTGGCGGCGGGTTTGAGGGATTTGATGTCGGACGCGGCGGGTTTGGCGATGTGTTCAACGACATCTTTGAGGATTTTTTTGGAGGAGCCGGCCGCGGGAGACACCGAGGCGAGCGCGGATCGGACCTGCAGTATAATCTGGACCTGACCTTCGAGGAAGCGGTCTATGGCAAAGAGGCCAAGCTCAAGATTCCACGGTGGGAAAGCTGTCAAGACTGTGGGGGAACAGGGGCACGTTCCGCCGCCGCGCTGAAGGTCTGCCCGAGTTGCAAGGGAGCGGGCCAGCTCCGATTCCAGCAGGGGTTCTTCAGCGTGAGTCGACCCTGCAACCACTGCGAGGGAACCGGCCAGATCATCTCCGACCCCTGCGGAACCTGCCGGGGCCGCAAGCGTGTGTACCGTGAACGGACGCTGGCTGTGAACATTCCGGCTGGCATTGAATCCGGCATGAGACTGCGTCTCGCTCATGAAGGCGAACATGGAACCAATGGGGGTCCGCCGGGCGACCTGTACGTCGCCGTCAACGTCAAGCCTCATCCAGTCTTCATGCGCAAGGGCACTGATATCCTGTGCGAAGTCTCAATCAGTTTCGTGACGGTGGCGCTCGGGGGCAAGGTGGAGGTCCCGACCCTCAAAGGCACGACAGTCATCAAGGTTCCTGCCGGGTCTCCGCATGACAAAGCCTTCCGCTTACGCGGACTCGGCGTGCCGAGCCTGAAGGGGCAGCACCCGGGCGATCAGATCGTCAAGATCAAAGTGGAAATTCCTGCCAAGCTGACTCCCAAGCAGAAGGAGCTGCTGACGGAGTACGCCAAAGAGAGCGGAATTCCCGTGGATAGGGATGGAGACGGGCTCTCCTAACCTCCCTGCACATGCCGGTCTTCTTCATCACCGCGGACCACGTCCAAGACGACACTGTGAGGATCGAGGGTCCTCTACTCCATCATCTGCGGAGCAGTCTCCGTTGTCAGGTTGGGGAAGAGGTGTGGCTCGGGGACGAGGCGAAGCAGCGGTACCGCGTCCAGATCGTCGACATCAACCGTCGGGTGCTGAGCGGCCGAATCCTGCAACGGCAACGCATGCCCTCTCCCACCAGTCCGACTCTCACCATCGGACAGGCCTTGCTGAAGGGAGAACGCATGGATTGGGTCATACAGAAAGCGTCCGAGCTGGGCGCTGCGTCACTCATTCCGCTTGTTTCACGCCAGGTCATCGCGAGGCCCCCGGCGGATCGTCTCGTGCCCCAGCAGCAACGCTGGCAGCGCATCGCGCTCGAGGCGGCACAGCAGGCCGAACGATGGGAGGTGCCGGTGGTGCACACGACGTGCGAAGCCACCGAGTTCTTTGCCGGGCAGCCCGTCCACACGGTCAGCTTGATCCTGACTGAGCGTGGCGACGGGCGCAGCCTGGCCTCGGTCGCATTGCCGTCCGGCCCCGAGGGTCGTGTGGCGATCGCGGTGGGACCGGAGGGAGGCTGGACGAAGGAGGAACGAGGGAACGCCCTGCACTGCGGTTTTACGCCGGTCACGCTGGGGACGCGCATCCTGCGGGCCGAGACTGCGACAGTGGTGGCCCTGGCGATCCTGCAGAGCCGGCTCGGGGAACTGGGCTAGGGTTAGCGGGGTAATGAGGGATAACGGGGTACAGGGATCACGCTGCTACTCTACCCCGTTACCCCTTTACCCCAGGTTTTCACTTCGCTGTGATCCGCAGGATCACGCCACGTTCCCCGCTGGCCCATCCACGGGTCGGATCGGGAAATGTCAGGCCGAAGAGAGAGGCCTTCGTTCCATTTGGCTGCTCGACCCAGCTAAATCCAGCGTCGGTGGTACGAAAGATCGCGCCGCGCTCCCCGACGATCCAGCCTGATTTCGAGTCAGTAAAACGGACCTTGATGAGGTCGGTTGGCCGGGAACACGTCCGGGTACAGGCCAGCGTCCGATCGATCCAACGCGTCCCGCCATCCATCGTCTGAAACAGGGCGCCGGCATTTCCAACCACCCATCCGTTGAGCGGATCGGTAAAGGACACGTCGAAAAAGGTGGCGGCACTCTGCGTGTCCTGAGCGATCCACGTGAGTCCTCCGTCTTCAGTCGCAAGGATCGTCCCCAACGCCCCAACGGCCCGTCCGTGCGTCTGATCCACGAAATGGATGGCGTACAGGGCGGCGTTGGTGCCGCTGATCTGGTCCGTCCAATGAAGTCCTCCGTCCTTCGTGTGCAAGATATTCCCTCCCGCGCCGACCGCCCACCCCAGCGAGGGAGTCAAGAAGGAGAGGCCATACAGCGCCGATTGCGTCCCGCTCGACTGCGCCACCCATTTCTCGCCGCCATCTGTGGAGTGCAGAATGGTGCCGTCTGCTCCGACCACCCAGCCATGCGATGCGTCGGCAAACGACACATTGGTCAGCAGGACGGTGGTCCCGCTCGACACCGGCCGCCACCGCTTGCCGCCATCGGAGGTTCTCAGGATCGCGCCGCCGGCCCCGACGGCCCAGCCAACGCCGACGTTTTGGAAATAGACACTGAGGAGGGTCACCTCTGTCCCGCTTTTTTGCAGGGCCGCGATGGAGCGGAACTCCGCCGCGCTGAGCGACTGTTCAGAGACGAGGGCGAGCAGGGTCCACGTCGCCATCCAGATTGCCCCTCGCGTCAAAGACCGGGACCGCATGGACAGCCCCTCCTCAGTCCCGACCCGGTCCCGGATCGTTGTAATACCCCTGATCAGGGAGCCCTTTGGGTTGGATGGTGAACTCTCCGGCCACCACACTGACCCATCGTTTGGGTGTGCAACAACTGCCGTCCGGCAGCAGATCCCATGATCCCCGACGCACGACGAGAGGTCCCTTGCTCAGATCAGGGAAAAATTGTTCATGGATGCCCGTTCCAAATAAGGCTCGTCGCGGCACACGCACCTTGATCTCCGTGTCGTTCCAGGACACCACCATACCGGCTACGCCGTTGAAGAGGACTTCGCTGCGGGCGATATCTTCACCGAGTTTAGTCGGGAGGAAGTCGTGTCCTGCCTCGTTCAGACCGGATTGCGTCGCTTCCGCGGTCTTGAGAAAGTCGCCGAAATGAGCGCCTGTGATCGTCACGATCTCATCGAGCCCCGCGGCAGTCGGCGAATAGGACTCGACCGTCGGTGTGGTGATCTCGAACGTACCAGCCACCACAGACACGACCCCGCGTTCGGCACAACACGAGCCGTCCGGTTTTGGTTTGGTGCCCCCTCGCCGGATCACGACCTGCCCATTCTTGACGCTAAACGGCACCCAGACATCGATCTTGTCGTCATGCCAGCGGTAGACAATGGCCGGCACGCCCCCGATAGTGACTCCGTTATCACCCTTGTTAAAGTCGATGAATGAGAACGGGGTTGAGCCGCTTTCCGAATAGAAGCCAAAGTTCTCCCCCGTGATCCGCACCAGCGTCCCAATTGGCGCCCGCGTCGGCGAGAGGCCGGTTGCTACCGGAGCGACCACCGTAAAGGTCCCCAGGGAGCGCTCCGTCTCTCCACGCTTGAGCACGAGCGGGCCGCTGCTCGCGTCCAACGGCACATGCACGACGACCTCCTTATCGGTCCACTGGGCGACCGTGGCCGGTTGCCCGTGAAACAGAACGGCATCCCCGGGCGCCTTGCCCGGGCCGAAGCCGTTCCCGAACAACACCACCTTCGTTCCAACCGGCCCTCGCGCCGGATCAACACGGATGGAAGGCAACAGCTTGAGCGGTACGGCATTGCTGACGCTGTATTCAACCGGTCTGCAGCAGGACCCGTCGGGCAACGGGTCCGAGGACGCCAGCCGAACGATGACGTCGCCTGATGCCGCGTTGCCCGGGATCTCCACTTCGATCTTGTCGTCGCGCCAGCGCCGAATTCGAGCCGGCACGCCGCTGATCAGGACGTCATTGACTCCGAACATGGTGTTCGGATCCTTGGAGCCGGCTGTATTCCCGAAATGCGCGCCCGTGATCTGGAGCAACGCTCCGTGTTCCGCTTCTGCCGGCGCGACCGCCTGGATCGTCGGTCGCTGCACCGAAAAGCTTCCGACCGCGATCCTCTTCTTGCCCCTGATGACCTCGACCGGGCCGCTGGTAGCCCGGAGCGGGACTTTGACCTCGAGGAGGTCGGGTTCCCATCGCTGGATCAGGGCCGGTGAGCCGTTAAACAGAACGCGGTTGTCCTGGGTGGTCTTAAACTGCCCGAATCCCTTTCCCGAAATCGTCACGGTCGCTCCGGGGGGAGCGGCCTCAGGAAACACGCCGGGATCGGCCCAGACAGGTGAGAACCAACCGGCTGCCGGAAACCCGAGGCAAACGAGGATGGCCCACCACATCGTTGAATCTCCTGAGTGCTTGACCATGGGATCGCGCCCTGGGCGTCGCATCTAGAAGCCTGGAGGGGACGCCAACGCCGCCTTCGCGGCTGCCCGCACCTCATGGTCTGAGTCCTTCTCTGCCAGGCGCTCGAACGCAGACAAGGACTTGACTTCACGCATTGATTGCAGGGCGCGTACAGAAGCGAGCCGCACGCCGGGGTCAGGATGCTCAAGGAGCGTGACCAACACCGGGACTGCCCTCGGGTCCTGAAGCCGACCAAGCTCGTGGATCGTTTTTTCGCGCGCCAGCCTCGTGTAGTGACTCTCGAATGTGGGAAGGGTCGACTCGGCGGCTGGCAACTGATCACCAAGTGGCGACATGAGTATTGATTGATCCTTCGCCTCGATCCGCTCCAACCCCTCGATCAGCGCGCCGGTCATGTCGAGACGAGAGACGACATGCCCCCTGATAATGTCCCCAAGAAAATAAAAGTACGGGTTGGTTTCAAGCCTCTGAAGTACCTGTAAATAGGGCGCATTGCCCATCTCATTCAGGCCGGAGGATTCACGGATCGTCAGACGGAGGAGTTGGCCCTCGGTCGGATGTTCAAGGCTGGCCACAAGGCTGATATCAGTCGCGTAGAGATCGATGCGGAATTGGCTTCCTCGTTCCTCTCTATACTCGACCTTGAGGGTGAGATCATGCGGATCAGTCTGGTTCTGGACGACGGCAAACCCTGCTGATTGCAGTTTCATCCTCACTGAAGGGACAACCTGGAAGGAGACCCGACCACGTGACCTCCAGGTTGAAGACGTGGCATCCACATACACAGTGGTGGCTCGGTCCACCAGCTGACGCTCCGCACCACCCACCATTTGTTCCTCGGCCGGCGCCACCGGAGGCCTCATCACCAGGCACAGCACGAACAAGGAAAACAGACCCCCGAACCAGGCCGCGACGAACATCTTCCACCATCCTTTCTCTGGCAGGCCACGTCGAACCACTCGCCCGAGGCAACCCCTATTCTACGGAGGCCGCCGGTGCAAATTCTACAGCCTTATAACCGGGTTCAACAAGGCCCAGGCGGGGCACACGTCATCTGGGAGGAGGGTGGCAGGCCAGCCAGGGCCGCGGCAGCGGCCTGTCGGACTTCTCGGTCTCTATCCTGTCGGGCCACGCGTTCAATGGCGGAACGGGAGTCGACCGCGGAGATCGATGTCAGAGCTCGCACCGAAAGGAGTCGTACGCGTCGTTCGGAATGACCCAGGAGTTTGGTTAAGATTGGCACTGCTCGGGGATCCTTGAGTCGGCCAAGCTCCTGAATCACGTTCTCGCGGGCGGAGGCGAAAAACATCACCTCATCCGACGACATCAAAAATTCGCCTTTCAAGGGGTCGCTTTTCATGGGCTCATGCGCCGCTAATCGCTGCAGCCCCTCAATCAAAGCGCCGGTCGTGTCCGAGCGGGACACAACCCTTCCCTTGACCAGGTCCCCCAGTAAATAGAAATAGGGATTGGCGACGAATTTTTCGAGCGCTTCCAGGTAGGGCGGTGTCCCGGTCTCGGGGAATGTGGATGATTCCTCGATCCTCAGGTTAAGGAGCGGCCCCATCCCGGCATGCTCGAGCTGGACCGCGCAGGTGATGTCGGTGCCGTATGTGTCGATCCGGTACTGTCTGCCCTGCTCTTCTCGGTACAAGACTTTCAACGTGAGATCGTGCCGATCGGTCTGATTCCGCACCACGGTGAAGCCTGCTGCGGTCAGCTTCGTTCTCAGAGATGGCCCCACATCTGAGAGGGTTCGGCCCCGACGCATCCACGTCGTGGCGGCGACGTCCACATAGATGGTCTTGGCGCGACTGAGTAGCTGAAGCTGCTCATCGGTCAGGATCGGTTCGGCTGCCGGCACCACCGGGGCGCCGGAGAGAAGGCAGGCCACCGTCATACAAGACAGTAGGGATATTGTGAGGGCGCGTTGTCGTCCTCCCATGCCAACCTCCCCCGTGTCCGTCAGGCCTGTCAATTCGCTAGGAGACCTGCACAATGAGCTCCAGCTCAACCGGCGAGTTTAGCGGCAGTTGGACCGAGCCAACGGCGACACGCGCGTGACGGCCTGCCTCACCAAAAATGCTCACCAGCAGGTCGGAGGCCCCGTTGATGACGGCAGGTTGCTGCACGAATCCCTCCGCTGACGCCACATGTCCCACCAGGCGGACGATTCGCTTCACACGATCCAGGGTACCCAGTTCAGTGCGCACGATGGACAGTGCATTCAGGAGCGCGATGTGCGCCGCCTCATAGCCCTGCTCCACCGTCAGGTCCCTTCCCAGCTTCCCCTCCATCGTCAGCTTTCCGTTACGGAACGGGATCACGCCGCTCAGAAACAGTAAGTCGCCAGCCTGGACTGCCGGGACATAGGTCGCCACCGGTTTGGGGGGCGCCGGCAACTCGATGCCGAGTTCTCTCAGCCTGCCCTCAAACGACATACGATGAAGGTTGAATCATGAATGGTGAACCTTTCTCACGCCGTGGTGAGCGCATCCAGGAAACTTTCCCCCCAAGCCAGGCGCTTCGCGCCCAGCGCGTCCGCGATCGTTTGGCCAAGATCGGCCAGGGTTCGCCGCGTACCCAGGTTCACCCCGCGCGCGAGGCGTGGCCCATACGCCAGCAACGGGACGAATTCCCTGGAATGATCGGTGCCGGGCCTCGTCGGATCGCTGCCATGGTCAGCCGTCATACACAGCACGTCGCCATGGCGCAACAGGCCGACCAGCTCCGGCACCCTGGCGTCAAACTCTTCTAAGGCCTTGGCATAGCCGGAGACATCGTGGCGATGGGCAAACAGGGTGTCAAAATCCACAAGATTGGTGAAGATGAGTCCCCGGGGCACCTCTTTGAGCGCCCGGAGGGTTTCGTCTATGCTGGCCGCATTGGTGCCCGTGTAGCTTGAACGCGTCACTCCACGCCCTGTAAACAGGTCCGCGATCTTCCCGATGGCGACGACCGGCTGCCCGGAGATCGTCAACACATCGAGCAGGCTCTGGCCAGGTGGCTCGACTGAAAAATCACGCCGCCGCTCCGTTCGTACAAAGGCGCGAGGTTTTCCGTTGAACGGGCGCGCGATCACCCTCGCGACCTGATGAGGAGGCACCAGCACCTTTCTGGCCGCACGACAGGTCCGGTACAGTTCATCGACCGGGACAACCTGCTCATGGCAGGCAATTTGAAACACGCTGTCACCGCTGGTATACACGATGGGCGAACCCGTTCGCAGGTGTTCCTCGCCGAACTCCTCGATGATCTCGGTTCCGGAGGCGGTCCGATTCCCCAGTACCTTGCGGCCGATGGCCTGCTGGAACGGTTCAATCACCTCAGCGGGAAACCCGTTTGGGTAGACCGGAAACGGTGTCTCCAACACCACCCCGGCCATCTCCCAATGCCCTGCGGTCGTATCCTTCCCCTTGGACAACATCGCCATCTTCCCGAAGCAACTTTCCGGATTGCTCATCCGCTGGACTCCGGTGAAGTCTCCGATGTAGCCCAGCCCCAACGCCTCGAGATTCGGAAGAGCGAGCCCGCCGACCGTATCGGCCACATGGGCCAGCGTGTTGGTTCCCACGTCGCCGTAGGCGACTGCATCCGGCAATTCCCCGACTCCCAGGCCGTCCAGCACGATGACCGTGACGCGGCTGATCATGAATCTACGCACAAGTCGTCGGCCACACGGTCACGGGAGATCTGACGCACACGTCGGAGGCGGAGCAGCGGGATACCGAAACTGGAGTGCGACGGATTGCGGGTGTGGTGATTTATTGGGCCGTCTTGACCGACTCATCGACCTGGTTGAGCAGGACCTCATCGGTGACCACCTCATAAAAGGAATTCGTGGTTGGTTTGCCGAAGTTGGGCTCCTGCAGATCCAGGAGGCGCATGCTCCCTTCCCGGATCACCAACCGCTGCATGGTACCCTTGAGATCGGGATACCGACCCGTGTGCAGAATGGCGGGATGGTCGTCACCAGGTGCTGGAAGCTCCAGCCGTTGCAAGGTGATTTCAGACTGGAGTTTGACGAACCCCGCGGGGTCAAGCTCGATTCCGTTGACATTGTAACGCAGATGGGTCTCCCCTTTCTCACCGCGGAGGGGATCGCCGTCGGGAAGTTCATAGACCTCGACGTTCGTGGCCATATTATTGCGCTGGCTCCGTTGCTTTCGGAGGAGCCAGGAACACGAAGAGAGCCGGTCTGCCTTCCCGATTGCCGATGAAATCATGATCGGAGAATCGCCGTCGTAGAGGAAGGCCGGCGCCTCATCCCCGAACGCGAGCCCGATGCCCAGTTCCAGCTCCGGGAGCCCGCCCTTTCTGCACAGACTGTTCTGAGCGTGCAGGACGCTCAAGAGCCTTTTTGCCAGGCCGCAGGCGCGCGCCACACACAGCCGATGCTCCTGAGTTTCTTGATATTCAAAGAGGCTGAGGATCACCGCGTCACCTTCGATAAACACCTTGCTGGCGCCATAGGTCTCGAGCAGGGCGTGGATGGGATCAAAGAGGTTCTGGCTGAAATGGGACGCAGGGTTCAGATTACGTTTCCGGAGCTCGGCGACCACAGTCGTAGACCCGCGCACGTCGGCTTTCAGGATGACGTGGTTCAGGATTGTTTGCGTGACCGCTTCCTCCTCCTGCGGGGCGAGGAATTCATACAGGGTCTTGTTGGTCTGTGACAGGCGGACATCCTTCGGGTCCTCCAGCACATGGAGGAGATTCATCGCATCCTGAGCGAGGTGGTAATAGCTCAGATCGCGCCGACAGGTCAGGAAGTCCTTTAAGAAACGGACCAGATACTCCCGTCGTTGCCGGCGGGGAGTGCTTGCGGTTCGAACCGCCGCCTTGATCAACGGCTCGGCGGGCCAGGTTTTGCCGCTGAGATGCCCCATCTCTTGAAGCCTCTCCACGATGTCTTTCTTGCTGATGTTGCCACGCAGCAACTGATGGAGCTGTTGCGCCGTGAGTATCGAGGAATAGTCGCGCTGTGTGGGCAGCAATTCGTAGGCGGCGATGATCGGGGTCAGCAATCCCGCGTCGACGAAGGCCCGTTCGGCGTGATCCAGTAACGATCGTTGGAATCGGATCTGTGCTTTCAGCGTCGAGACCCGTTCGCGGTCCTTCTCCTTCCGCACCACGCGAAGTTGTTCCGTCGCGAGGAATACGTCGAACAGCGTGGTCACATTTGCCGGGACGTCCGCCCAGGCGTAATTGGCCTTCAGGTATTCCGCCCGGATGGCGTCCAGCTCAGCCGTGGCCTTGCTGATCTCGCCTTCTAGCCCCTCCTTGCGCGTCTCCAGCGAGGCAATGGCGGAACTCGCACTGGCACGCGCTCGTTTTTTCCTGATACGCTCGAGTTCAGTCGCGAGCCGTCCGGAAACCTGTTCCGCCCGTGTCAGGGCCATCTCGGTCTGGTCATCCGAGCGACGTTGTCTGAACAGATACGCAAGGAACCTGTCAATCGCGGCAAAACTATAGGCATCATCCTGGTCCTGACCCAGTAAGACGTAATGGGTCGTCATGACCTCGTCGTCAAACGGGGTCTCTGCTTGAAGTAAGGGATTACACAACGCCTCCTGCGGGACGGGCCATCGATCATCCAGGAGGGATTGGCGCAAATCGCCCAACTGGCCTGACTCGACCTTGGCCAGTTGGTCGAATAACTGGCGGTTCATTCGATATCGAATCCGGGCCCGATTCCGTGCGAACCAGCTCATGCGTTCGTTGTGCTCAAGCTTGCGACTGTCAACCGCCGAACCGCCGGAGGATGCGGAGGCGCGTAACCCTTGCCGCATGAGCTCTATCTCACCCTGGACGTATTGCAACAGGAATGCCATCACAGCGAATTGGACCAGGGGCACGAGGGTAAAGGACCCGGTCACCTTGTCACGATGAACAGCGCCCTCAACCATACGGGCGTAGCTTGTCCTGAATTGTTCCCAATCCCCGCTGGTTGGGCCGGGAGATTTCTGACCTGGACGACCCTGGTTGGCATGCTGCTCCATCATGCTGGTGATGATGCGTGTCGCGTGGCCCACGAACTGTGGGCTGAGGCGAACATCAAAATGGATGTTGTCAATCCCCTTGGTGAGGCCGGCAAAGCTAAAGTTGAGCGGGACGGCGCGCTGGAGCGGCACGACTGAGTCGGACGGCGAGAGCAGTCCGCGTAGTGCGCGGACAACCCTGCGGAGCATATTTGGGACGAAGGTTAGCACGCCGTTGAGAGGATCAAGGCGAGAGACTGAATGATGGGGCGGTGAGTCGCATCATGCGTGATGCCTGTGTTCGCACAGATCGCCGCTGATACTTATTCACGGCCCGGTTATGCTCTGCCAGCGTCGAGGAAAACACATGCGTTCCGTCATTTCGGGACACGAAATAGAGGAACGTGGTTGGCGCCGGAAAGAGGGCTGCGCGGATCGATCGGGCGCCTGGGTTCGCGATGGGACCTGGAGGAAGGCCTCTGACACGGTACGTATTGTACGGACTGGCCGAGGACAAGTCGCGTTTTCTCAGATTTCCATCGTAGGCCTTCAGTCCGTAGATCACGGTGGGGTCGCTTTGAAGCGGAATCTTCCGACGCAAGCGGTTGTGAAACACGGCCGAGATCAGCTCGCGTTCTCCATCGACACTCGTTTCCTTTTCGATGACTGAGGCCAACGTGAGGACTTGGTGCACGCTCATGTTGATGTCCTTCGCGCGTGCGCGAAGCTCCGGCGCAAATGCCTGCCAGAGGTCGGCGACCATGGTGCTGATGATCTCCTTACTCGTGGCATGTCTGGCGACGTGATAGGTATTCGGAAACAGGTATCCCTCGAGGCTGGACACGTCGAGACCCTGGGTACGGATGAAGTCTTGGTTGTGTGCCAGGCCGAGTAACTCGGCCTTATCGGCCAGTCCTCTCTGGTCAAGCAGGCTGGCGATCTGGGCGACTGTGTAGCCTTCCGGAATCGTGACCGGGTAGTGCACGACGTGCCCGTCGCGGAGTATTCGGAGAATCTCCGTCGGACGCATGCCGGCATGCAGCGCGTATTCGCCCGCCGGGATTCGGCGATCCGCCCAGGTCAATCTGCCCAGAATCTCGAAGCCCCATTGGCTGGCGATCAGGCGCTCATGTTCCAGCATGGAGGCCAGTTGGCGGAACGTCGTCCCTTCCGACACCACGATGATCCTGACCGCCGGAGGCTCGGAAGCACGGGTCTGATTGACGAGCGGCAGCAGCAACCACTGCGCTGCCAGGTACCCCGCGATGCCCGCGACGCACAGAACGAGCGCAATCAGCCACGCTCTCTGCTCACGATTCATACATCCTCAGAGGACGTGCCACCTGCGGCCTCCCCGCCGGATGCGAGACTCTGGAGGTAGCTTTGGAGTAGGATCGCGGCGGCGATGCGGTCCACCGCTCCTTTGCGTTTCTTGCGGCTCACGTTGGCGTCGATCAAGATCTGTTCCGCAGACTTGCTGGTCAGTCGCTCATCCCAGGCGATCACCGGAACGTTCAGGGCCCCTGCCAGCGTTTCGAGGAACCGTTGCACAGACTCAGCTTCCGGACCCGCGTGGCCGTCCATTCGGACCGGAAGTCCCATGACCACCTGGCGGACATTGTGCTGCTGCACCAACTGCCGGATATGCGTCACGTCCTCCGCCACCGACCGCCGTTCGTATGTCTCGAGCGGCTGAGCGGTCCAGCCGAGTTCGTCGCTCAGCGCGACGCCAATGCGTTTGCTCCCCGGGTCCAAGGCCAAGATGCGTGTGCCAGCCATAAGCTTACCGCTGAATGCCCTGTCTGACCAACTCAAAGGCCTTTTTCAACGCAGCCTCCAGTCGCGCCGGGTTCTTTCCTCCCGCCTGTGCCATTTCCGGTCGCCCACCGCCCGTCCCGCCGATCTCGGCGGCCAGCGGTTTGATCAGTTCGCCCGCGGGGAAGCGTGCCGATAGATCAGGCGTCGTTGCGACCAGCAACGCCGGCTTGTCATCCTTCACAGAGCCCAACACGATCACACCGGACTTCAGTCTGTCACGTATCGAATCGGCCAGCGTCCGCAAATCCTTCATCTCCATGCCATCAACCCGCTGCACGTGTACGGTCACGCCGGCGACGGTCTTCGTCTGTCCGGAATCAGCCGATGCTTGGCCGGAAGCAAATCGGGCCTTGAATTGTTCCAGTTCCTGCTCTTTCTCCTTGAGCAGGGTCACGAGCTTTCGAGCTTTGGGGAGGACATCACTCCGGTTGGTTTTGAGGACCTCCGCCAGTTCGTCGAGCTCCGTATCCCGCTGTCTCAACAATTCATGCGCCCCGACGCCTGTCTGAGCCTCGATGCGCCGCACGCCCGCCGCAACCCCCGTCTCCGACACAATCTTGAAGACCCCGATCTCACCCGTGTGCCTGCAGTGGGTGCCTCCACAGAGCTCCTTGCTGAACGTATTGATACTCACGACCCGCACCTGGTCCCCATACTTGTCCCCGAAGAACGCCAGGGCTCCAGTAGCCACTGCCTCCTGGACGCCCATGATGTGGGTCCGCACGGCATTGTTCCTCCGCACGTGCTCGTTCACCATTGACTCGATGTCGTCAATGTCCCTTGAGGACAGGGGCTTGAAATGCGCAAAATCAAACCGCAGCCGGTTGGGAGCCACCAGCGACCCATACTGCTTCACGTGAGGGCCCAAGAGTTCCCGCAACGCAGCGTGGACGAGGTGCGTGGCCGTATGGTTGCGCGCCGCGTTCTGGCGAGGGACCACGCTCACCGAGGCCTTCAACCGTTCGCCCTTACGGACCCGGCCTGCACGGACAATGCCCTTGTGCAGGAACAAGTCCGGCGCAGGTTTGGTCGTCTCCTGAACCTCCACCCGTCCCTCCGGACCGATCAGCAGGCCGTGGTCGCCAACCTGCCCTCCTCCTTCCGCGTAGAACGGCGTGACATCGAGCACCAGTTCAACTTCCTCCCCTTCCACCGCCTCTTCGGCCAACTGCTCACCCTTGAGAATCGCCTGGACGATCCCTTCCGCCTCGAGCTGGTCGTAGCCGACAAACCGGGTGGGCATGACCGCGGTTGATTTCAGTTGAGCCCGGAGAACCTCGCTGACCTTGGCGGTCTCGAAGCCGGAAACCTTCCGAGCCCGCTCGCGCTGTTCGGCCAAGGCGGCCTGAAAGCCTTCGAGGTCCAGCGTCAGCCCCTTGTCCCTGGCCGAATCCGCGGCCAGGTCCAGAGGGTATCCGTAGGTGTCATAGAGCTCGAAGAGTTTCTGACCTGGAATCGTCTTCTGGTTGGCCTTCAGCACTGACGCAATGGCTGCTGCCAGCAAGGGTTCCCCTTTTTCCAGTGTGGCCAGGAACCGCTCTTCTTCAGCCGCTGTGACCTGTCGAACCGTGTCCCTCGCCTGTTCCAGCTCGGGATAGGCTGCTTTCATGCCGGCGATGACCGACTCAGTGAGGCGATGCAAGAACGGACCATCGAGCCCCAGCCCGAGCAATCGTCCATACCGCCCGGCACGTCTGATGATCCGCCGCAGCACATAGCCTCGGCCTTCATTTGAGGGAAGGACGCCATCCGCCACCATGAAGACCATGCCCCGCAGGTGATCCGCGATGACCCTCATTGACCGGTCATCGTCCGGCGACACCCCATAGCGCCTGCCAGTCGTGTCTGCGATCGCGCGGAGGATCGGTCGAAAGAGGTCGGTGTCGTAGTTGCTGTGCACCCCCTGCGCCAAGGCCGCCAGTCGCTCGAGCCCCATCCCGGTGTCGATGCTCGGCTTGGGGAGCGGCCTGAGCGTCCCGCTGCTGTCACGGTCGAACTGCATGAACACCAGGTTCCAGACCTCGATCACCCGGTCTCCCGCTCCGTTCGGAACCGTGTCTCCCGCCACATCGGGACCTTGATCGTAATGGATTTCCGAGCATGGCCCGCACGGGCCGGTCTCTCCCATCTGCCAGAAGTTGTCCTTTTCACCGGAGCGCATGATCCGCGAGGCCGGCATCCCGATCTTCTTCCACAGATCGAAGGCCTGGTCGTCGTCCTGGAAAATCGTGACCCAGAGCTTGTTCTTCTGCAGCCCGACCACCCGCGTCAGAAAGTCCCACGCGAACCGGATGGCGTCTTCCTTGAAATAGTTCCCGAACGAAAAGTTCCCGAGCATCTCAAAAAACGTGTGATGGCGGGCAGTATAGCCCACGTTCTCAAGGTCATTGTGCTTGCCTCCGGCGCGCAGGCACTTCTGCACCGTGACCGCCCGCTTATACGGACGCGTCTCCTCGCCCAGGAACACGCCCTTGAACTGGTTCATGCCGGCATTGGTGAACAAGAGGGTGGGGTCGGCCTGGGGAATCAGCGAGGAACTCGGCACGGACGTGTGCCCATGCTCGACAAAGTACCGGGTGAAGGCTTGACGAAGTTCCTGGGCGCTCTGATTCATGATGCGCCGCTCCCTAAGACCGCTTCGATCGACTCCTCGGCAAATCCGTACCGCCTCAGCAGGGTCGCGTCGCGCAGGCGGTTCGCCGGGTTCCGTGCCTTGCGTCTCTGCCGCAACAGCGCCAGCGCCAACTCGGGCTCACTCCGTCCGCCATACACCTGCTCCAGCGCACGCGCCGTCGTCTCGCGGTCGAGCCCCTGCCCCATCAGCTCCGCCTCGAGTCGTTCTCGACCCATCGGGCGACGCGCAAGACGTTCGGTCGCCCATTGCAGCGCATATCGCTCGTCGTTCAGATAGCCTCGTTCAACAAGCCGCTTGATCATGTTCCTGACGGAAGTCGAGGATGCCCCCAGTCTGACCAAGTAGGCTTTCATCTGGGCTTCGGTTCTGTCCCGGCGGGCCAGGTACCGAAGAGCCGCCTGCTCGGTCGGATCAACGACGGGAGAAAGGGACCGAAGTGTCTGACGGCGAGGCATACCCTTCGAGGCGGGAATGCGCTTCGCGACCATGTGTTGGATCAACGCCTGCGTTGGCGGCCTTCCATTCAGGACACGGCGCGTCCTGCGTGAGGCCGCCTGTCGTCGGCGCGAGCATCCGGACGTTTCTCATCGAGACGGGTATCGGCGCGTTTCTCGGTTGGCCGTGGAGAGACGCCGGCCATCTCGCGCAAACGGGCTTCGATCTCTTTGGCCACGGCCGGATTCGCCTTCAGGTAATCCCGTACCGCCTCTCGCCCCTGGCCGAGTCGTTCCCCTTTGTAAGAATACCAGGCGCCGGACTTTTCCAGCACCCGTTTCTCCACGCCCAGATCTACCAGCTCGCCGGCCTTGGAGATCCCCTCGGCGAACATGATATCGAACTCCGCCTGCTTGAAGGGAGGGGCCATCTTGTTCTTGACCACCTTGACCCGGACCCGGCTGCCGATGACTTCCTGGCCTTCCTTGATCGACTCGATGCGGCGGATGTCCAAACGGACCGAGGAGTAAAACTTCAGCGCATTCCCCCCCGTGGTGGTCTCTGGGTTTCCGAACATGACGCCCAATTTCATCCGGATCTGATTGATGAACACGACCGTAGTTTGCGACTTGGAAATCGCCGCGGTGAGTTTGCGGAGCGCCTGGGACATCAGCCGGGCCTGAAGGCCCATGTGGGCGTCCCCCATCTCGCCCTCGATCTCGGCCCGTGGCACCAACGCCGCCACGGAGTCCACGGTGATGATATCCACTGCGCCGCTCCGAACCAGCGTCTCGGCGATCTCCAGCGCTTGCTCTCCCGTGTCGGGCTGTGAGACCAGGAGATCATCCGTGTGGACCCCCAGCTTTTTCGCATACCCCAGGTCCAGGGCATGTTCGGCATCGATAAACGCGGCGACTCCCCCCGCCTTTTGCGCCTCGGCGATTACATGCAAGGAGAGCGTGGTCTTGCCGGAGGCCTCTGGGCCGAAGATCTCGATCACCCGCCCTCGGGGAAAGCCGCCCACTCCCAGCGCGAGGTCCAGCCCCAACGATCCGGATGAAATGGCCGGCACATCCGCCGGTATCTCGGCCGTGCCGAGTCTCATGATGGCCCCTTTCCCGTACTGCTTTTCGATTTGGGAAAGCGCCAAGTCCAGCGCCCGTTTTCTCTCGTCTTTTTCAATTGTTCGGTCGGCCATTGCGCCCTCCTTTGGACTTCGGAATGTTCCATTATACTCAACTCATCGAGGGAAACATAGCAGTCTCATTCCAGTGCTGAGTGCTGAGCGAAAGATGACCAACTCGTTACCCAGCACTCGCCTTGAGTGGGACCTCCCAGAGCCTGGTGTACACGGCGCCGGAGGGCTTGAGGTCACTTCTGATCAGGGCGACGGCCTCCACCCTGAGGCTCCCCAGGCTCTCCGTCTGTGCCATCAGACCGCTTTCAGCCAAGGCTTTGCCGACCTCCCGAGATCGCTCTTTGATCCTTGCCAGCGTCAGATGCGGGCTGAACGGCCTCGCCTCACGCGGGAACCCGAGCGTGTCAAGCCCTGAGTCCACCTCCGTGGCTAATCGAGCCAGCGCGTTCACCTGCTCGCGCTGACCGGACACTCCCACCCAGAGCACCCGCGGCGCGCGCAGGTCCGGGAACACTCCGAACCCGCCCACCTCGATTGAAAACCGAGGCTGCGCCTGGATCGTGACCGAAAGGGTGCGGCGGATCTCCTCAACCTGCGTGTCGGCGATCTGGCCGAGAAACTTGAGCGTCAGGTGAATAGAGTCCGGCCGTGCCCATTGAACGCGCGCCTCCGGAGCCAGACGAGACAGCTCCCGCATGGTCCGGTCTTTCGCCTGCTCCTGGGCTCGGGCCAGGACCTTCCGGGAATCTGCATCCAGGTCCACCGCGACAAAGGCTCTGATCATCATCGTCCGCGCGAGCCGGTCGTCACCAACCATTGCCGGAGCATCTCCAACGCGGCCTGGGACGCCCGCAGCTTGATCGAGTGGCGATCCCCATGAAAGCGAAACTCGCGGGTGGTCCTCCGGCCCGGCGCGTCGAGACCAACGAAGACGAGCCCGACCGGTTTCTGAGCTGTCCCGCCGGTTGGGCCTGCGATGCCGGTCACGCTCAGTCCGACACCGGCCTGACTCCGACTTCGTATCCCGCGCGCCATCGCCTCCGCCACCTCGGCACTCACTGCCCCATGCCGACGAATGAGGGCTTCCGGGATACCGAGCAGGTCGACTTTCGCTCGATCGCTATAGCAGACCGCGACCCGATCGAGATAGGCGGAGCTGCCCGACACTTGGGTGAGTCGATGCCCGACCAGACCGCCGGTACACGACTCGGCCACCGCGAGCGTGAGATGGTGAGCGGCCAGATGACGTCCGACCACCTCCTCCATCGTGTCCTTCCCTTCGGCATAGACAGACTGGCCCAGACGCACGCGCACCCGCCGCGCGAGTCGGTCCAGGTCGCTCACGTGTTGTCTCCATGCCGTCAGCGAGACCGTCACGCCGAGTGGAGAGGCCAACAGCCCGAGCCGGACACCGCTCCCGGCCCGCACGACCCCGCCCAGCCGTCCTTCCACGTCGGATTCAGGCAACCCGAACGTATGCAGAAGCCGGCGTTCGAGCCGCTCTTTCACAGTCGAATCGAGAGCCAGCTTCGGCCCAACGGATCCCGCGAACGTGCGTTCGGCTTCGGCAGGCACGCCGGGCAAGGCCACCACCAGGCAGCCTCTCCATGAGAGGCAGAATCCCGGTGCTGATCCGACCGGATTGACGAGCACCTCTGCGCCGGACGGAATGAGCGCCTGGCGGAGCTGGGGACCCGTGGGAGTCCGTCCCCATTCGGCCAAACGCCGGCGCATGCTTTCCATGGCCTCCGGCCGTCGGCGCAACGGGCGGCCGGTCAGGCGGGCGACCGCGTGCCTGGTACAATCATCCCGGGTCGGCCCCAACCCTCCCGTGAGGACCACCACCTTGGCGCGTCGAGCAGCGGTCCGAATTGCGGCCGCAATGTCGGCCTCCACATCCCCCACCACGGACTTGAACCGGACCTCCACCCCCACCGAGGCGAGCTGTTCTGTGAGAAATAACGAGTTGGTGTCCAGCCGCCCTCCCAGGAGCAACTCGGATCCGATCGCGATGATCTCTCCTGCTCGCATGGGGATTTCCCGACCATACTCCCCCACCAATGCGGCGGATGCTATCATCGGTCCCCACGGTGGTCAACCGGCCAAGCCCGGATTGTTCGTGAATGCCGTCACGAGGCGGACGAGACCGAACCCCGCCGGGGCTTCTCGCAAGTAAGGCCGACGGAGGCGTACTCCCTGCAGCACGTCGAGGAGGCCGAACGAGAAAAGCTCCGCCGGGGGAGAGGATCGAACGCCGCAGTAGGTGTTCACGAATAATCCGGGCTAGTCAATCGATCTGCTTGAAATCCAACTCAAACGACACTTCGCCGCCGCTGCCCGGCAAGACCGAGATTCTCGTCTTGGCGAGCGGGTCCAGATCGGCATAGGAGAACGACGCCACCACCTTGGCCCGATAGGCTGGGGCATTCGGCCAGACGGCGGTCCGGCTGGCTTGGCCGTCGAACCGCACTGTGATCGGCTTGATCGTCCGCGGACCTTGCAGCAAGACCACATAGCTGTCTGCGGCAAAATTCGGACGGTCCCCGAAGATCGAGAGGCTGATCAAGAGCGTCCGCTCTTCAAGGATCCGATTGATCTCGGCGTCGGAGAGGGTGGCAGAGCGGAGTGCAAAATGCGTTGCCATCACTGTGAGCCCGGCCAGTTTGGTCATGACAAAGCCACGCGGCTCTAATTCATTGGTGGAGCCGAACCAGGCGTAGAGTCGATCTGGAGGGGTCCGAGCCGCCGCCGCGACTTTCCCTCGCTCAAGGGCAGCCTCGATCTGCAATCGGGTGGGCTGCACCTCAATTGCCTGAGCGCAAACCGACCCCGCGAGGACGTATCCGAGCGCGATGGTCCGCGCCAACCTTCCGATCCAGTCACGTGTCCGCCCCTCTGCCGTTCCCATCGGGGTGAGGCGATAGCAGATCGCCAGACCCCTGTCAACGCCCGGCCTGGCAGCGGATCCTCTCGTCGAAGTCGATCTCGGCGATTGAGGCTCCGAGACGCGCGGGAGCTTCATTCCGAACCCGGTGGCGCGGGTTGACAAACAATGGGGGGAGGTGGTAGATAGCACCGTTCCGCTGACTACCTGAGATGCGGTCGAAGGAGGAGCGCAATGGCTAGCGCTGAACAGGCCGGCAAGCGGCAATTCATCAACTTCTGCTTCTTCAAGGTGGATCCCGCTTGGCGGAGGCTGCCGGAGGAAGAGCGGAGCCGGGGCAAGCAGGAATTCATCCGGGTCGTGGAAGAGTACGCCGGAAAAGTCATCGTGATTCCGTATACCACGGTGGGGATCCGGGGAGACTGCGACTTCATGCTCTGGCGGATCGGGTACGAGCTGGAGCTGTTCCAGGAGATGATGTCCAAGCTGCTGGCCACCGCGCTTGGCAAATATCTCGCGGTGCCCTACTCCTACCTGTCCCTGACCAAGCGATCGATCTATGTCGACCACCATGTGCATGAAGGCCAAGAGAGTAAGCGGCTGCACATCGTTCCGGGGAAGAGTAAATACATATTCGTCTACCCCTTCGTGAAAACGCGTTCATGGTACCTGCTGACCAAAGCGGCCAGGCAGGGCATGATGGACGAGCATATCGAGATCGGCCACCGCTATCCGTCGGTCAAGCTGAACACCACCTATTCCTTCGGGCTGGATGACCAGGAGTTTGTGGTCGCGTTCGAAACGGACAAGCCGGAGGATTTCCTGGATCTGGTGATGGAGCTTCGCCAGGCCGAGGCGAGCCGATACACCGAGCGCGACACCCCCATCTTTAGCTGCATCATGAAGAGTCTGAAAGAAGCGCTCGACACTCTGGGTGGGTGATCCAGCCTTCTCCCGTCGCCTGGAGCACGGCCTTCCGGTCCCCACGGAAGGCCGTGCTGTTTAGGCTGCCCTCCCCTTCACCCGCATCGGATGCCTAAATAATCCGGGCTCAGCATGCCCCTTGATCCCCAACATGCAGGCCCTCGTGATCCCGTGGCTGCCGTCTTCTCATCGGTGGTGCCGGGGTCAGGCCAGGCGCTCCGAGGACGGATTCCACAGGCCGCCATCGCCTTTCTGATCAGCGCGGCATTGCTCGGTTGCACCTGGTTGATCGAGCGGGCTCACGGAGGGGGCGCCGCCGCCTTGTTTCTCATGCTCCTCGTCCTTCCGTGGTGGGCGACCCAGAGTTACGATGCCTGGCTCACCGCTCAGTCATCGGAGGCAGGGCTAGGGCAAACCCTGAAGGTCATCTGGGTGCGCGCCCACGACGTGCGGTATCTTGGAGCCCTCTTCTTGCTGACCGCCTTGACGGACCTCTATATTATCGTAGCCAATCCCGGTTACTCCTTGACCGTCTTTTGTACGAAGCCAGCCGGCCTGCTGGGAGCCCTGGCGAAAGCGCAGTCCCCTACCCTCCATACACTCATCGGCTACGGCTTCCTGCGGCTACGCCGCTGGTCGCTCCTGCTCTACCTGGCCTATGCCGCCTTCGGTCTTCTGAACGGAACCGCGAATTATGCCTGCTTCGGGTATGGGCGCGTCAGGACGGTCTTTCTGGTGACGTTGATCGCCTTCACCGCGTACGTCTTCTGGCGCCGACGCTGCTTCACAGCGCCGAGGGCGGGGTATCCAGGGCTTTGACAGAGCAGGTGAGGCTGTGTTATCAGGGAGTCGAACGCGCAGATCCGGCGTAGGGGCACCCCGCGCCTAAGGCGTATCGCATGGGCGAATCAACTTCCCTGTGTGCCATCAGACATCCGGACGGGTCCGTGAGCCTCTATGTGGATGAAGAGTACGCCATCGAAAAGGGCGTCGATCCAGCCAAACTGGTGAAAGTCGAGATCCCCCGGGAGCTCTATGTCAACGGATCAGTGCAGCAGATCCGGGAGTACGTGGCGACCTACCTGGAGTCCCAAGCGAGCAGCTCTGCGTAATTCATTCACCTCCATCGCGCGGAGAACACCAGCATGGCCACCGTGCTGACTCCGGAACAGATCGAAGCCGTCGTACATGCACTCCCGGTGCAAGGGCGGATCATGTTACGTCTGTTGTTGCTTCAATATCTGGACGTGACGCGGGAGGAAATTGAGTATATGGCAGCCGATCGCCCGGACCCCCGATTTCATGCGGGGGAGAAGCCAAAAACGCCATACATTTCGCAAGAGACCATTCAGGGCATCACGGATCGCGTGGCTCAATACCGAACCAGAATCCGGCAGAAACGGGAACGTACCTGGCTTCAGATCCAGTGCCTGCGCTCACAGATTGCGGTGAGCGGATCGCTGTGTGCTCTGTCCGAACAGCTGCTCGCCTCGCGGTTTGGAATGGATGCGGAAGAGGTTCAGGCGCTGAAAAAGGGGGCGCGCACCGATGTCCCCAAAACAGCCATCCGGGAACTTGATCGCAAATGGGAAGCGGACGAGATCGCAGAAGAGAGCTACCGCAAGGAGCGTCTGCGCATTGAATATCAGCGTCAACTCAGGAGACTCGAGCGGGAACACAAACGCTTGGACATCGCGAAGCGGGAACTCGAGGCGTCGAGCGGGGTACCGCTCCAGGACCACGAGATCGCCCACATTTGGGGGATTCCCGCAGGCAGTCTCGCCGCTCGCAAGGCCAAGTACCTCCACCAGTATCTGCAGGGTCTCCAGGGCAAGCTCCAAGAGGTCAGGTTACCGGCGGAGCAAGCTCTTACACCTCCGATCGATCTATGGAAGGAGACGTTTGTTGCCCTCTCGCGGCGACCCGTAGAACGAACCGTGGCGGTGTACGACGGCTTTGAAGGGACCGAAGCCACATTGGTGGAGAAGCTGATGGCATTCGCAGCAGGCACCTTCCCGGAAGATCAGGAAAACCGCTTTTGGCTGTCTCTGGTCCAGGAATCCAGGACCAATGCTGAGTATGGCGATCGAACCAAATCGCTCTTCCCGCTCCAGCGTCTGTCAGCCATCCTGACCGAGATGGACACCTCACCGGACGCACTCGAGCAAGAGTTGATGAGCAGAGTGTCTCCGAAGCCCAAAGCGCCGGCCGGTGAACCGCTGAAAGAGAAGGGAGCGGCCGACCTCCAACTCGGCGAAATGGGCGAGCATGTCCTGAAGAGTTTCCTTGGCGAGCAGCACCCCGATGTGCACGGTCGCCGGTAAGGAAGCTCAAAGAGAGGCTGATTCCTACCCTACTCCCTGCCGACGGTATAATGGTCGCCTATGACGACCTCCTGGCCCAGGAATAAATTGTTGCGATATGCGTGCGCCGCGGCCCGCAACGCAGCCTTCCTGTTCACGGCCTTCCTCCACGCATCGTTGCCGGAGACAGCTTCGGCCGGAGGCATGTTGGAGATTGCCGACCTGCTGTCCCACGCGGATCAATACGATAAGCAGGTGGTCGTGGTGGTGGGGAAGGTCACCGGTCTGCAGGTTGCCACGAACCGTCAGGGACAGCTCGCATATGGATTTCTGCTCAATGACGCGAAGGGTTCGGTGAAGGTGGTGGGATTGGGTAAAGCGGAAGTGCATGACGGTGAACAGGTCATCGTGGAAGGCGTCTTCAGTCGCCTTCGCCAGGTGGGCCGGGCTGTGGTCTACAATGAAATTAAAGCCAGCAGCATTCGGGCTTTAGATCGGCTTAATCCCGATTTGGTCGGTTGACATCCTTCCCGCTTCAATCTCCTCTTAGCTCCCTGGACTTATTGAAGGATTGTGACGACCCCGTGCTTGGGTCATCGCTCTCCCGTCCGTTGAGAGAACCCTTGACGTGGAGGATGGCCCTTGGTACATACCATGTGCGTGGCGGTGTAGCTCAGTAGGTAGAGCAGCGGACTCATAAGCCGCGGGTCGGCGGTTCGATCCCGCCCACCGCCACCAGCCTTCGCTAACGCTACGGCTGGCAAGCCAGCAGGCCTCGATAGATATCCCCCTCGACAGGAGCGCTCTTTTAGCGGATCGGACCGCGGACCGGGGGATACGAAGGGGGCGTGCCCCCTTCGTGGGAAGCATACGAGGGGGCTGGCCCCCTCCGTAGGAGCCGGTGAGGCAGGATTCAGAGCTGAACCGGCGACGAAGGCGGTTCGATCCCGCCCACCGCCACCATACCAAGCTTCGCTTGATCCGCCGCGTTCGATCAGATCGCGGCGGAGAGTTCCTTTGCCACCAGTAAGCTTAAATTCCTTGCGTCGTGTGAACCGCCCCTTAGACTGAGATTCTTCCCTTCGATTCGACCAGCCGCCCATCAAATTACTCTTGGCAGCTGCGTCAGGACCTCCAACATGCACTCCTGATGTTCAGGATCGAACCCCGGATGGCCTGGGGAGGCGGAAAGAGAGCTGTCAAGTTGGTGATTTTATATTTAGAATTTAATGTTGACAAAGTGAATCAATTATATGTATATAGCACCCCACGGAGCGTATTGTTGGCACTAACATGAACATTCTTACTGCAACTTCGAAGCGCGTTGACATCAGCCTCCTCGTGGGATTCACATTCCTCGCGCTTGCCTATTTCTATGTACATGATCCAGTAACCCTCTCAGCGTTCGAGTGGGTCCCCTCTGAAGAAGAAATTCAAAAATACCGTCAGAGCTGGAACCCGTTGTCAGAAGGTCCACTCCTCATTCAAGCTGTCGATATCCACCCAGAGGGACAACTTTCCGTCCGCCCGTTTATTTACGGACAGGTGGCCGAACACAGCTATGGTAATCGCTTCACGTTGCCGACCGAGCGCAAACCCGGTCCGGTGCATTTGTACTCCGTGTCCCCATTAGTGACGATCGCCTATGGCCTCACGAACCACGTGGAGATCGGCACCGCCCTCTCAATGTCCTCGTTCTGGGCCAGGGATTCTCAGAGCTTCAATCAGGGCAAGGGGGGACCGATGACGACCAATACCGGCTTTGGGGACGTCTCCCTGTTCGTCAAGTATCGCCCGATCATCCAGGATCCTGACACCTCGCGGCCTTCCGTCACACTTTATAGTCAAATCATCCTCCCCTCTAGCCGATGGACTGGCACAGAGAGGCCGCCCGGTGGGTTTGCGCCCATTGGCCGGCTTCCCTCAACCCGGTTTGGGGAGTTGGGCTTCACGGAAGGGCTCACGTTTCGGAAGAATTTCAGGCCATTCCGGGTCAGCGGCGGCGTGTTTTACACCTATGCCGCGCCAGGCAGTGAGGGAGCCACCACCACCTATACGGGTGACATCGTCAATACCAGGTTCGTGTTTGAACACTTCCTCGATGACAAGAAAAGCTTGGCCTACAACCTCGAATTCGTGGGTCTCCATACCCTCACCTGGCGCGCGGACGGGCATGCCATTAATCGGGGACAGCGGAGCGGCTCCACCACGTTGGGGATTGAGCCGGTGATTCAGTGGCGGTTCGGGGACAGCAACTTTGTCGGCGCAGCGGGGGTTCTGTTCACGGTGGCGGGACAGAATGCACTGGATGCGATCTACCCGAACTTCTCCATCCAGTGGTACTGGCGCAAGACCGGCAAGGTGATTATGCGGTGACCGCCGCAAGGCTGCCCTGTCTGGGCACCAAATGGATTGCGCCGGTCTTCACTGCGGCAACGACGGGTCCCCCTGCAATCAGGTGCAAATCTTCCATCGCCGAGCGCGTTACAATCGCGGAGAGCGAAAACCCGCAGTCGATCTCCACGCGAAGCAGCGCTCCCATTGAACTCACCCCACGCACCGTGCCGGACAGTCGATTCCTGGCGCTGCTGAGTCCGTTGGAAGCCTCGCGGATCCGGCCAGGGATGACCGTCTCGATGCCGACCACTTGAGCAACCTCGGCATCCTTCGGCTGGCTGAACACCTGTTGCGGCGGCCCCATTTGAAGGAGACGCCCCGCCCTCATCACCGCCATCTGATCTCCCAGCGCCAGCGCCTCCTCCCAATCATGGGTGACCACTAGCGAGGGAATGCCGAGCTGCCGCAGTAGATTTCTGAGCTCAGCACGCAACTTGACGCGAGTCGGTAGATCGAGCGCCGAGAGTGGCTCGTCAAGCAAGAGGAGACGTGGATGCCGTGCAATCGCTCGCGCGAGCGCCACGCGCTGTTGCTGCCCTCCGGACAGTTGAGCAGGCCTTAGATTCTCCACGCCCTGTAACTGAAGAAGCGTGATTGCATCCACGACACGCCGTCGTCGTTCATCAGCCGTCAGCGTGCCCAACCCATAGGCGATGTTCCCCGCGACTGAGTGAGTGGGAAACAGGGCATAGTCCTGGGACATGTGACCAAGCGCCCGCTGTTGTGGCGGGAGCCTCACACCCGCGCCTGTTTCGAGCCAGGTATCTCCCTGGAATCTGATGAGCCCGCGTTCCGGCCACTCCAACCCAGCTAAGCACCGGAGCACCGTCGTCTTCCCGGAACCGGATGGCCCAAAGAGGATCAGGACAGTCGGCGGTTCCAACGCCAGTGTAAAACGAATGTCGATTACCAACCGGCCTGGAAAGGACTTCGTGATGTCGACGATCATTTCTGAGGCCATAAAGCCCACACTCTCCGGTTCATCGCGTACACTGCCAGCAACACGCTGTACGAGATCGCCAGGAGAAACAGCGCCGTCCTGGCAGCGCCCGCGTAGTTGAGTGCTTGCACCTCATCGTAAATGTCGATCGAGACCGTTCGCGTCTCGCCCTCGATGTTACCGCCCACCATCAAGACCACGCCAAACTCACCCAAAGTGTGAGCGAAGCTCAGCACGAACCCGGTCACTACGCCGGCCTTTGCCAGCGGGACCATGAGCTTGAAGAAAGTTTTCAGCCGAGAGACCCCGAGAGTCCAGGATGCCTCAAGCAGGCGCCGGTCGATCTGCTCAAAGGCTGTTGCAAATGGCTGGACTGCGAACGGCAGGCTGTAGAGGATTGACGCGAAAAGCAACCCTTCAAAGGTGAACGGCAACGGATGACCGACGAGACTCGTATAAAACCGCCCAAGCGGGCTGTGCGGGCCGATCGCCACCAAGATATAGAAGCCCAGGACAGTCGGCGGTAACACCAAGGGGAGTGCGACCACCGACTCGATTAGGAATTTCCATCGCCATCGTGAGAAGCTCAGCCAATAGGCAAGCGGCAGCCCGATAATAAGCAGGATCAGAGCCGTCAGCGTCGCCAGCTTGAGCGTCAGAATGATTGCCGTCCAGTTCATAATCGCTACGCCTCGCCATGTGGTATTGGTACAAGGCGTAATGTGGCACGTGGTGTTTTCGAGAGAGTCAGTTGGTCTCCCGTGGCCCGCTGTCCGGAACTCAGCTGGCCTTGCATCGGAACTGCAGCCCCCAGCGCCGGTGCGTGGTGAGGTCTCCGGTTCCCTCTGTCGTGCCCGATACCATGCTGTACCCTCGTGTCTCGCCTTCTCTCAGAATGGTGTACCCGGACGGACATTTGTTCGCCATGACCCCAAGCGCTTCCTTGCGAAAACCCGAAAACATCGGGCCTCCCCTATCTTCCTTGTAGGGGTACGTCACCACCCCGCCCGACGCGCTCTCCTGAACCAGTTTGGCCCCTTCGGCGCACCCGCCGCAGGCAAGGAAGACGGCAAGCCCTAGGACTCGCCAGCACCATTTAACCGGGCAACGTAAATCCATACCGTCGCATAATCTCCTGTCCTTCGGATCCTCTCACAAACTCGAGAAACTGCTTCGCGGCCTCTTTGTTTTTCGCGTTCTTGAGGATCACCGCGCCCTGCTCCAGAGGAGGATGAGATTCAATTGGGATCTGCCAATATTTACCAGCCGTCTTCATCGAAGGCGCAAGCGCCAGCGACAGCGCGACAATTCCGATGTCGCAGGCGCCGGACTCAATGAATTGCGCGGCCTGAGAGACGTTTTCACCCAGGACCATTTTGTCCTTCACGCGATCATAGACCTTGAAATACTTCATGGCTTCCACAGCCGCCCGTCCGTAGGGGGCGTGCTTGGGATTGGCAATGGCTATCTTCTTGACAGCCGGGTCCGCCAAGGCATCCAGACCTTTCTGCACGTCCACCTTCGACTCCATCGGAGTCCATAGCACGATGCGCCCAACGGCATATTTGTACAACGAACCGGGGAGCGCATGCCCGGCCTCCCCAAGCTTCTGAGGATAGCGGATATCTGCCGAGAAGTAGAGATCGAATGGGGCGCCGTTTGAGATCTGTGAAAAGAAGTTGCCGGATGACCCCAGTGAGAGCTTAACGTGGACGCCTGTCTTCTTCTCATATTCGGCCACCAGATCTTTGAACGCGAAGTTCAAGTCAGACGCAGCTGCGATAGTTAGCTCTTCGCTTAAGGCCACCGATGGCCAGACCGACCCTAACGCGGCAACCCCTATGATCAATACCGTGCATATCCTGCGTCTCGCTCGTAATGTGGCTTTTCTGAAGATCATCAGCATTCCTCCGGTTGAGACCGCTCTATAGATGAACAGGACGCAGTACTCCTTATCATAAATAAGAGCCGAGAAATAGTGGGAGGGTCGTCCTAAGCCAGACAAGGCGACCCTCCCAGAATTCAGAGGACACAGGAGGAACTTTAGAAAAAGATCTGCATCTGGACGCGCAGGATATTGTCAATCAGCGTGCCTCCCTTCGCGTCCAACGGCACGCAGCCGGAAGGCCACATGGCCGTGTTGTTGCAATTCGTGCCAGCCTGCGAGCCATTGACCGTATTTGGCAACGGGTTGCTTCGGCCGATCGCATAGCCGCCGGTTCCCATCGCCACATTCGAGTAGGTGATCATGAACTGATAATCGTAGGTTCCGAACGGGAACCAGTTGATCGAGACATCGGCCTCCTTGATGAGATCGCCGGAAGCATTGGTGTCCGGGTCCCAGTAGGCATAACGGGCCGCGACTTCGAGGTGGCGGGGAATGAAATAGTAGCCGGATTGGACGTACCATCCGGTGGCGTTTCCAAGCAGGCCCCCAGCAAAACCCGTGCAAGGGCCTCCTGTCCCGTTCGTCTGGACGCAAGGCAGCCCCTTCTCATGTCGGTTGATGTTCTTGAAGTAGTACTCTCCCTGGAGCGAGAAGCCACGATATTTGAGAACGCTATCTAATCCCCAGGTGGTGTAATCCACGATCCCCCATCCGAGCTGGCGCGCGTTTCCGAAGGTCGCCAGTTGCCGGCGCCAGTTCAGATTCGCGAGATCAATGCCAACGAAGGCGTTGTCAGTGCTCGTGTTGATCCCGGGGTTATAGGCAATATTGCCGGCCACAGCCACTTGCGGCGTTTCCGAATAGACCAAGTCCCCTTCGCCGTAGCCAGGCCGTCCCGTCACGTTCCACTGGATCCGGCTCGTGTACATGAGTTGGTTGATCCAATTGCCTCGAAAGTCCGCATTCAGGTTGCGCTGATTCCCAGGACAGCCGGCCGGGGACGGAAAGGGATTCCCGCTGGTCTGCCCGCCGGGACAGTCCTGGTTCGGCTCTTTGCTCTCAAAAGACCCGTAGTCGGTGAAGAGAGGGCCACCGCCGTTGAAGATCCCGAAGTAATAGTTGACGGGATAAACTTCGTCATCGTTCATGATCGTCACGCCGATATCGCGCCGGTTCACCCCGTTGGCCGTAAAGGCATCCGAGACGAGGGAGCGCTCGGCGAATTGCATGGCGGCCGTATTGTTGATCTGAGTTCGGTTGAAATAGACCTTGTACTGGCCAGCCTGGACGTTAAAGAGCGGGAAGTGGGTGCTGGTGAAGTAGTAGTCCAGCAGATTGACCGATCCCGGCGTTTGCGCGTTTTCAGCTGTTTCCATGCCGAGCTGGAGGAAGTACTTAAAATCCGGGTTGATCAGATGCCCCAAGAACAGCAACCGTGCGCGCCGCAGGTTGAATTGGGAGCTTTCACCGACCGAGCGGTTTGCGCGATAGTCACCGAACACGCCGAGGAGTTCCGGGAAATTCTTGGCATCACCGGGATTTCCCCAGGCATTATTCCGCCACCTCGTTGTTTCCCGTAATTGCAACCGGCCGCGGATTTTCAGAAAAAACGCATTGTCGTTCATCGAGAAGTTGAAGCCACGGTCGTACCAGACCTTGAACGGGAGCTGAGTCTGGTAGCGGTAGGTCTCCGATTCCTTGAGGGCCTGCTCAAACTCCTCCTTGCTAATGATTCCCTTCTGAAGAGCCCGCTCCAAGAGAAGACGCAACGCTGGGTCCTGGCTCTCGATAAAGACGTACTTGCCGTCCTTCTCGACCAGCTTCCCCGATTCGGCTGCAGGAGCGTTCATTGGGGCAGCAAGCATCCCTATGCCAGTGGCCGCCAGGATAATTGCACTTACCCGCCAGACTTTGATGGGACGCGTATGAATTAATTGATGCCAGATGTTCATGGCCGCCTCCACAGATGAGAACGAATGAAATACTGATCATGAGCGGTCGTTCTTACCTCCTGCTGGGCAGGACGGGGGACTTGAGGAAGTCGCGATACAACACCCCTCGCTCGTGCTCAGCAGGATTAGTGATCCAGAAACGATTAGGCTCGAAAAAGAGCAGGAAGGTGCCGGGCTCGGGCGGAATGGCGGGATAGCGGAGATCCCACAGCTCCTGTTTCCGGGTCGGAAACTGCGCGTGAAAATGTTCGAGGGTGAGGTGAAAGTACGGATCCCGGACGGCAATCCAGCCGCCGGTTGTGTCACGCTCGTAGGCCGGATTCATACCTGGAGCCAGTACCTGAAAGTGCACCCGCTCATCAGGCCCGACTTTCTGCAGCGCCTCGGCAAGAAAGGGGGCCAGCGCCTCAAGCTCATCCTGCCGGAAGACTGTTTTCGGGGGCACCTCTTCTGCGAACCAACGGAGTGGCAACCTCTGTTTCGCCCGGAAGGAGAAGGAACTGAGAATCTGGCCCAACTCTTGGGCACTCAGTTGAACCGGATGGCTGTACCCGGCCGGCTTGACCTCCCGCTGGATCGTGACCACCACCCGCTGATCCTCATGCACGGTCCGGACGGTGTAAGGCATCCGCGCGCAGCCGAATAGCGACAACAGTCCTCCGATTAGACCCACCCAGAAGGCTGCGGTGACCCACCGTTCAATCTGGTTGAGTGTCGTGGCATCGCCTTCCTCCAGCACTTCTTGTCCAGGCATGTCGCCCCTCCTTTCATCCGGCACCGCCAGAAGTCTCCTGTAATTTATCTATGTAAAGTATACTGACACTTCGAGACAAAAAATTTCCCCCCCCTACGGCCCACCTGGAGACAAGTACCCCAGAGACTTCACTACCTTCTTGGCCTCCGGGGATTGAATAAATGAAAGAAACTCCTCGCACAGCGCACGGTTGGGACAGAATCGTTCCATGGCCATCGAATGTATGGTTGGTTTAAAGGTTGGCTTACCCGCTGTAGCCACGACTCGGATCCGTTCCTGCTCCTTCACCGCATCCGGGCCGAAAATGATCCCCACATCGGCCTGTCCATACAGAAGGTGATCGAGCACGCCGCGGGCATCCGAGGCCACATCCAGCCGCCCTTTGACGTCATTGACAATCCCTAAGGCCTCGAAGACTTCTTGTGTTTGCCTCCCCAACTCGGTTAAGACCGGATCCGCGATCGCAATTCTGTACTTGGCCCCCTTGCCCAGTTCCTCGAAAGATGCCGGCGCCTCAACGAGCGTCACTGGAACGACCAGGGCCAAGGGAACAGCCGCATAAGGCCTGCGCGTGCCAGGAAGCACATAATATTTTTGCTCCAGTCGCGTGAGGAGCTCATCACCACCTGGGGCGATCAGATGGATCGGACCAGTGCCGATGAAATACGTCTTCTGACCTACCTTGTTCTCCATCCCGGCAATAGTCCACCGGAGCTCCAACCCTGTATCGTAGTAGATCCGCACCTTGACGTCCGGATGTGTCGCTTCGAAGGCGTGCGCAAGTGTTTCGACCGGTGCCTTCATACTGGGCGACGCGGCGATCACCAACGGCTCCGCGTTCGCAGGTGGTGTCACCAGTAAGGAGTAAGGAGTGAGGAGTGAGGAGAGGAGGACCGCGAGCAGAATCCTTCGAGGGACCACCAACGTCCCCGCACCGGCACACTTCCCTTGCGGTTTCATCAGTCGCCTCTCCTAACTCTTCTCACTCCTGACTCCTTACTCATCACGGAAGGGCTGCACTTTCCCGGTGTCCCGCGTGTCGTAGCCCCCGAGGGCTTCGATCTCTCTTCGGAACGGATGACTCACGATGGTGTCCAGCAATATCGAGAGGCCGGGGTGAGTCGTCAAATACCGACTTGGCATCACCAAATCGTACCGCTCCTCCTGCAATGGAATGAAGTCCAGGCCCATCAACCTGGCGGCAGCCTCAACGCCCACGCCCACATCGGCCCAGCCGTCCGCGATCAGGCGAGCCACTTCCAAGTGGGAGCGGGCGATCCGACCATAGCCTCTGACCTGATCGGCCTTCATCCCGGATGCCGCCAGCTTCTGATCGAGCAACAGTCGGGCTCCGGCCCCTGCCTCCCGGTTCACCACGGCGACCTCTTTCCTTGCCAGATCCGCCACCTCCCTGATCCGCTTGGGGTTGCCGTGCTGGACCAGGAGCCCCTGTTGCCACCTGGCGAACGTCACGACCCTAAAGTCTCCACCCTTGAGATGCCGCCTCAGATACGGCAGATTCGATTCTCCTGATTTGGCATCCACGACGTGGAGCCCGGCGACGTGCACCTCCTCTCGCTTCAGGGCTTCCAAAGCGGCCGCACTTCCCATCGTCCACCCCACCACCGTCATTCCCCGCTGTCGACGGCGGAGGTGTTCCCCTGCCAGGAAGACCGCCGGATCACAGCCGGCAACTGCAATCTCACTCTCGATGGCTGGACGATCTCTGAGCAGTCGGACCCGGACCTTCCCGCGATCCCGCGAAGAGCGCTGCGCGGCGTCTATTGGCTCCATGATCAGCCCGTCCGCCGCGACGGCATAACAGAGAGTATCGCCCAGCTCAGCCACGGGCCGGACCACCAGTCGATCACCGACCTTCGCGACCTTCACTCGCACCTGTGAGGAACCGGGTGCGCCAGTGGGAGGAGAGCCGATCAGATCTCCCTCTATCGCTTCTCCCGTCGCCACGAGGCTGAAGAGGTCTTCCACCCGGCGGTCCAGCGCATCAGCCAGACGGAGCGCCACCGCCGTGGTGGGAAGATACTGGTTCGCCTCGATCGCGTAGACCGCTTGTCGGGTGATTCCGGCCTTGGCGGCCAGCTCGGCTTGCGTGAGCCCATTGGCCAGGCGGAGGCTTCTCAGCCGATTCTGGATGTTGCTGGCCGGTTCTGCTTTGTTCTTCTCACCCATGCCGTTGACACCCGTATCAGAATAGCGTACATATTGTCAAGTATAATATCCCTCTTCCATTGGAGAACAAGGCCTTTTGCGCAGAGCCTGGTTCAACCCTGGAATCCGCATCTCCCACAAATAACGACTCTGTAATCAGGGCATGATTTCGGTACTGGGCGCGGCTGGGGTCCTGCTTACAGTCGCAGGTCAGAATGCTATAGATTCCATCTACCCGAATTTCTCTATTTTCTGGTATTGGAGCAAGACAGACAGGGTGATTATGCGGAAGCGGTTCAGGTGTAGGTGTGGAGCATGCCGAAGAGGAAGGGCGCTCTTGGCTGATGCTGGCATCAATTATTTTGAAAACCAACCTCCCACATGATTTCTTAGACTGGACATCATAGTCCAACCTCTTCCCTGGCAGCGAGCGTATCTGCAGTCGTCCCATCCCCTAATTGGCCATCCTCGTTGTCCCCCCAGCATTGGACATATTTCGGATTCAAGGCACAGGTGTGCTGTCCCCCAGCTGTGATCGTCTTTATCCCGCTGGTCAGCCCCACGACATCTGCCGGGGTTCTTCTGTTGATCGCTGTGCCATCCCCTACCTGCCCATCGTGGTTCTTTCCCCAACATTTGACGCCCCCGCCCGTGGTCAAGACACAGGTGTGCCGCCAGCCGGCTGTAATCGCCGCCACCCCGCTCGTCAATCCCGCGACATCCACGGGGGTGTTTCGATCAATCCCTGTGCCATCCCCTAGCTGACCATCGTGGTTGTTCCCCCAACATTTGACGCCCCCGCCCGTGGTCAAGGCACAGGTGTGCCGTTCCCCGGCTGTGATCGCCCTTACCCCGCTGGTCAGCCCCATGACATCCGCGGGGGTAACCCTATCGTTCACTGTTCCATCGCCTAACTGATTATCGTGGTTGTTCCCCCAACATTTGACGCCCCCACCCGTGGTCAAGGCGCAGGTGTGCCGTTCCCCGGCCGCGATCGCGTTCACCCTGCTCATCAGCCCCACTACATCCACCGCGGTGACCCTATCGACTTCTGTTCCATCGCCTAACTGACCATCGTGGTTGTTCCCCCAACAATTGACACCCCCGGCGGTGGTCAAGGCACAGGTGTGGTGCCACCCAGCCTCGATCTCCACAAGGCCCGTAAGGACGGTGGAAGGACCGCTCTTCCCGGCACAGGCGAATAGGAGGAGAGCGGAAAAAACCAAAAGGCCGAGTATCACCCACCGACCGCTGCGTGAGAATAAAAGTCGCGAGACATTCAGTCGAGTCATAACCGTCCCTCCATCTCTGGTCGACTCCACCTTCCCAGGGATCAGTTTTGCGAACCTACACTCAGTGTTCATAGCTGCTTCCTGCCATTCACCTTTCAGATCAAGTTCAGCATAGCGGCGAGGTCTGCAGCAGAGTATACTGGAGAAAAGTATACTCCGCACCGCTTTCTAGCCTGGAAGGACTGGATGTATCGGCGCATCCTTATTTGCGTCGTCTTTTCCTCCGTCGCTCTGTTCCAACTCGCCTACCTCAGCGTGCCCGAGTCAGTCGGCGCTGTTGACTGGGTACCCACGGAGGAAGAAATCCGGAAGTACCGGCGGAGCTGGAACCCGTTTTCGCACGGGCCGGTCCTGCTGTCGGCGGTGGATATCCAGCCGAAGGGCCAGTTGCATGTTCGCCCGTTCATCTTTTCCCAGATCGGGACCCGCAGTTACGGGAACACCCTCGGAGGCTTCCCGAGTGCGAAACCTGGGCCTGTCCATCTCTACAGTGTGCAGGACCCGTTCATTCAATCCGCTTACGGGCTGACGGACCACTTCGAGCTCGGCGCCGCCACATCGCTCCAGTCCTTTTGGGCCAGGCAGAACGGAAAGACGACCACAGAGACCGGAATGGGGGACACCTCGTTAGTTCTGAAGTACCGACCGATCGTGCAGGATCCGGAAACATGGCGTCCTTCCGTCACGTGGTTCAATCAGCTTGTACTTCCCACCAGCAAATGGCTCGACACCGAGAAACCGCCAGGCGGGTTCGCGCCGATCGGCCGTTTGCCGTCCACCCGTTTCGGGGAGATCGGCATCACCCAAGGGCTTACGATGCGGAAAAACATCCAGCCTTTCCGGTTCAATGCCGGTGTCTTTTACACCTATGCCGCACCGGGGAGCCAGGGGAATAAGACCACCTACACAGGCGATATCATCAATACGCGATTCGTCTTCGAGCACATCCTGGATGATAAGCGGGGCCTCGGCTATAACATCGAGCTCGTGACGCTCCATGGGCTCACGTGGCGGGCTGACGGACATGATATCAACGCCGGGCAACGGTCGGGATTTGACACGATTGGGATCGAGCCGGCCATTCAATGGCGGTTCGGGGATTCGAACTTCGTCGGAGCGGCCGGCTGTCTGTTTACGGTTGCCGGACGGAACTCGATCGATGCGTTTTATCCGAATTTTTCGGTCTTCTGGTACTGGAGCAAGACCGGGAAGGTGATTATGCGTTAGATATCTAAGTCGAAGCCTTAGGGAGGGTCCCTTATGAAGATGGTTATGGTTGTCTACCGCCATTCGGTTGATCAAGACATTCGGCGTGTTCTCAAAGGACTGGATGTTGTAAATTTTGCTGATGCCCCCAAGGTCTTCGGCATTGGTGACGCAGGACACGCATTTGGCTCCATCACGTGGCCTGGCCACCACGCCATCATCCTTTCGGCCATGGAGGAACTCCAAGCGGATCGGATTATCGAAGTACTGAAAGAATTTCGGGACCACATGGCCCAAATGCGAGGGGGGACCAAGATTCCGATGAGAGTGTTTGTTCTTCCGTGCGAACGAATGATCTAGCCAGATGTGCACCTCACTACTCCTCTTTTCAACCTCGACGCAAGGAGAACTCCAAATGAAGATGCTGCTCATCGTGTTTCGTGACTCCCTCGAAGACGAAATTGTCGTGCTACTGAAGGAATTCAATGTCAAGGCCTTCACGGAGCTGCACAAGGTAGGCGGTACCGGCGAGACCGGTGACGCGTTTCATTCCTTTGCGTCGCCCGGAGCCAACTCGATGATCCTCACAGCATTGGCGGAGGATCAGGCGGAGCGCGTGGTGGAGGGATTGAAATCGTTTCGTGACCAACTGGCTAAGCAGCGAAAAGGGATGAAGATCCCCTTGCGGGTGTTCGTCCTGCCCTGCCTGCAGGTGGTGTAGTGCAGCACACGCGTCTTTCGCGTCCCGCGTCTATCGCGACAGATGTTAGCGACGCAATGGACGCATTGGTGGTGACTAATGATTCGTGCGGCGCTTAACAATCCCTATGCGGTGGTGGCGATCAGTCTGATCGTCGTGATCCTGGGGGCGGTCTCCTACCAGACCATGGTGGTGGACATCTTCCCCGAGATCAACCTGCCGGTGGTGGCGGTGGCCACCTTCTATAAGGGCATGGGCCCCTCGGAGGTCGAGGGGGCTATCACGCTAAGATTAGAACAGCTCTTCCTACAGGCCTCCTATGTCGAGCATATCGAATCCCGCTCCTTACCCGGCGTCAGCCTCATCAAGGTCTATTTCCATCCCTCGTACGATGAGAACGCCGGGATGGCCGAGATCACCAGCCTCGCCTATTCCACCCTGCGCTTCCTGCCGCCGGGGATCTGGCCGCCGATCATCATCAAGTTCGGGGCGGCCAGCCTGCCGATCGGCACCCTGACCGTCAGCAGCGAGACGCTGAGCGAGAAGGAGGTGCGGGATCTGGCCTACTTCAGTGTGCGGCCCCAACTGGCCAATGTGCCCGGGGTCTTTGTGGCCCCCAGCTTCGGCGGGCCGCTCCGTCAGATCACGGTGTTTCTGGACCGGGAGCGCATGCTGGCCCGCGGCCTCTCGACGACCGACATCGTCAACGCGGTCAATGCCCAGAGTCTCCTGCTGCCGGCCGGCAATGTGAAGATCGGCGAGTTCGACTACAACGTCTACACGGACAGCATGATCAAGATCGTGGAGCAGATGAACGACATCCCGGTTAAGGTGGTGGGCGGCGTGCCGATCATGCTGAAGGATGTGGCGCGGGCAGCGGATTCGACGATCATCCAGACCAACATCGTGCGGATCAACGGCCACCGGGCGGTCTATCTTCCGATCATGAAGCAAGCCGGGGCGAACACGATCCAGGTCATTGATGGGATCAAGGCGACGCTGCCGAAGCTGATTGGGCTACCGGAGGACCTGACCGTCAACCTGATCTTTGACCAGTCGCTCTATATCCGGCAGGCGATTCAGACGCTCGAGGAAGAAGGCCTACTGGGGGGCGGCCTGGCCTGCCTGATGGTGCTGCTGTTCCTCGGCAGCCTCCGCTCCACCGTCATTATTGCTCTGGCGATTCCCCTGTCCATCCTGGCGGCGTTTGTCCTGCTCTACTTCACCGGGCACACCGTGAATGTGATGACCTTGGGTGGGTTGGCCCTGGTGATCGGAACGCTGCTGGACAACAACATCGTGGTGCTGGAGAACGTGCATCGGCATCTGGGAATGGGCAAGACGCCGGGGCGGGCGGCCGACGACGGCACCCGTGAGGTGGCGCTCCCGATGCTGGTGGCCACGATCAGTATCCTGATCGTGTATCTGCCGATCATGTTTTTCACCGGGATCGTCAAGTTTCTGTTCGTCCCGTTGGCCCTGGCGGTGGCCTACGCGATGGTGGTCTCGTATCTGACTTCAATGACAGTCGCTCCGGTTGCGATGACCGCTCTCTTCCGAGAACAAGCCCACGCGCCTGCTGACCATCCCCGCCTCTTTGATCGGCTCTTTGGCAGCTTGGTGGATCGGTACATCCTTGTGTTGCGCTGGTGTCTGGCGCACAAGGCGCTGGTGGTGGGTGTGGTGACGCTGACGTTTGGCGGCTCATTGCTGCTGGCGCCCCGGCTGGCCACCGAGTTCTTTCCGAGGGTGGATGCCGGGCAGTTTATCCTGAACGTGGCCGCGCCCGAAGGCACACGGGTGGAGAAGACCGAGGCGATCGTGGGCCAGATCGAATCCCTCATCCGCCAGGAGATCCCCCCTGTGGAGCTGGACCAACTCGTGGCGAATATCGGCTTGCCGCATGGCTGGATGGTGCTCTACACGCCGGTCAATGGCCCGCATCAGGCCTTTCTCCTGGTCAGCCTCACGCGGGGGCACCGGCTGCGCACCGATGCGATCATTGCGCGGTTGCGCGCGCGGCTCGCCCGTGAGTTCCCCGGGCTGAAGTTCTCGTTTCAGACCGGCGGGATCGTGAGCGATGTGCTGAACTTTGGCCTGCCGGCGCCGATTGATATTAAGGTGAGCGGGCCGAAGCTGAGCGAGGTGGCCGAGACCGCGACTCGGATTCAGCGGGTGGTGATGGATCTGATCACGGGCCTCAGCTCCAACATGGCGCTCAACCCTGGCTACTGGATTGATCCCAAATCGAACAATGCCTATTTTGTCGTGGCCCAGTATCCGGAGCAGACGCTGATCCGGTTCGAGGATTTCCTGAATACGCCCTTGGTCGGCGCCCGCGTCGAGCAGCCCTCCGTGTCCAGCGCCGTGAGTCCCTCGGGACGAGGCAGTGCGCTGGCCCTACAGCAGACCCCCTTCCCCGAGCACCCCACGCTCCCGCGCGTCGGGCAGGATGGAAGTGCCCCAGTGCTGCTGCGGGATCTGGTGGAGGTGACGCGGAAGACCGGGCCGGAGACCGTGGACCACTACAACCTCCAGCGTACCATAGACGTGCTCGTCAATGTGCCGGGCAATGACCTGGGCCGGGTGGCCGGCCAGATCGAAAAGACCCTGGCGAGCTTGGCGCTCCCTAAAGATGTCATGGTCCTATTCAAGGGTGAAGCGGACAGCATGCGGGCTGCATTCGAAGGGTTTAGCGGGACGCTGCCGCTGGCGATGGTGCTGATCTACCTGGTCATGGTCGGGCTGTTCCGTTCCTACCTGGACCCGTTCATCATCATGTTTGCGGTGCCGCTGGGCTTCATCGGCGTGATCTGGATGCTGCTGCTCACCAACACGTCTGTGAATGTGGAATCGCTCATCGGCACCCTGATGATGATCGGCATCGTGGTCTCTAACAGCGTGCTGTTGGTGGATTTTGCGAACCGGATGGTGCGGGAGGGCATGAAGGTCGAGCAGGCGGTCATTGCCGCGGGACGGCTGCGAATCCGCCCGATCCTGATGACCTCGCTGGCGACGGTCATTGGACTGGCACCGATGGCGCTCGGCATGGGTGAAGGCAGTGAGACTAACATGCCGCTGGCGCGGGCGGTCATCGGGGGGCTGCTCGTCTCTACCTTCATGACCTTGCTGTTCGTGCCTGTCCTGCATGTCCTCGCCCGCCGTCGTGTAATAGCCCACCTGGCAGCTCAACCACCTCAGGGGATAATGGTATGATGGAACCTACGCTGCAGTAGAATGCATGAGATTAGCTAACGATGAGGAATAGTCGGCTTAAAATGAGGATGATCCTGGCTGGAGTGGGGTGTATCCTCCTCCTTGCGGTCGCGTTTACCGTGCTCAAAGGACAGGACCCGACCTCCACAACGCCAGACACAGACAGCAAGGCCGAACAGGTTGAGCAAAGAGCCGACAGTGCTTTGCCTGTCCAGATCATGAAACCCCAGCGGCAGGATGTATCTTACACGATCACCCTGCCGGCCAACGTCTCGCCTTGGTACCAGGCCACCCTGTACGCCAAGGTGCCGGGTTACCTTACATCGATGGGCTTTGACAAAGGTGACGCGGTCAACAAAGGGCAACTCCTTGCAGTGATTGATGCTCCGGAGGTCGAGCAGCAGTACCGGCAGGCCGAGGCCGATTATGCGATCAAGCGGATCACCTCTGAACGGCTCCATAACGTCTGGAAAGAAAACCCGGATGTCATCGCTAAGCAGGATGTAGATGTGGCGGAAGCCGCGGCCGAGGGGGCCAAACATCTAATGAATAACCGTCGCACGATGCTCGACTACACCAAGGTGTATGCCCCATTTTCAGGGGTCATCACCGCGCGGTTTGCTGACCCTGGGGCCCTCATCCAGTCGGGGAGCGCGTCAGCTACGCAGGCGGTCCCGCTGTACACGATCATGGATCTGGAAACTGTTCGGGTCTACGTGAGCGTTCCCCAGGAAGTCGCCCTGCTTGCCAAGGCCGGTGTGCCGGTGGTGGTGACCACCAAAGAGATGCAGGGGAAGGAGTTTAAAGGATCAATCACCCGGACCACCGAGGCCTTGGACCCCGCTACCCGGACGCTGCTCGTCGAGATCGACATGCCGAATAAGGAACGTCAGCTCCAGCCGGGCACGTTCGTGAGCGCCACGCTCTATTTGCTGGAGCATCCGAACGCCCTCGTGATTCCACCCACTGCGATTATGACGAGCGGCTCCGACAAAAGGAAGTCTGTCTTAGTAGTCGAGCAGGGCAAAGCCCACCAGATCCCGATCAAAACTGGTATCGACGACGGCGTGTGGGTCGAGGTCGTAGAGGGTCTCAGTGGCAATGAGGACATCGTTGTGGTGGGCAAAGCTGGCCTGACCGATGGGCAGACGGTGAAAGCATCGGCTTACAATCTTCCAGCAGGCAAACCGTCCAGCCAGAAATATTGAGGGAGGATAACCATGCAACGAACTTACGTGAACAGAGGGGCAATTGCGGTAGCCACGTTCATCGTCCTTTGTTTGTGGCTTCAACCCCCGGTTAGCGCGGAGATGCGGAAGCCATCGGTGAAGCCTGCCGGTCAAAGCGGGGCCTTGGGCAGCTTTCTGGGACTGAGGCAAGCCATCGAGATCGCGCTGGAGAAGCATCCGGTCATTCAAGCGGCCGGCGCCAATCTCAAAGCTGCCGAAGCCCGCACCGAACAGACCCGCTCCCTCTATTACCCACAAGTCTATGCGAACTTCGATACCATTTCCGGGGTTGGAGGGATCAACCCCCGCTTCGTGGCTCCGGCTGGCGCTATGCTCCGACAGAACCTGAGCCAATACACGGGGGGGGTGATTGCTAATCAGCGACTCTATGACTTCGGATTCACCAAAAACCTCGTGGAATCCTCGGACCTCGCCGCTCGTGCGCAGGAACAAGATGTCAACTCTCAGCGCGCATTAGTGATCTTGAACGTGCAGCGAGCTTACCTCAACAGCCTGAAGCGGCGCCGCTTGGTGCAGATAGCCGAAGAAACTGTGCGGCAACGCGGGATCATTCGGTCGCAGGTGGACACGCTCTACCGTCAGCAACTCAAATCCAAGCTGGACCTTGACCTTGTCCAGGTGGAGCTTACGAACGCGGAATCGGCACTGGTCAAAACCAAGAACGATCTGAAGGCGAGCTTTGCAGACCTGAACCGGGCGATCGGGATCACCGGGCCGGAGGACTATGTGCTCGAAGATGTGCCCATCGAGGTGCGGCCCCAGCGGCCTCTGGAAGCGCTCATTACGGACAGCCTGTCTCATCCCGAGCTCCAGCGGGCGAAAGAGTTTGCGCGCTCGGCAGAGGCCCGTCTCCAAGCCACAAAACGGCTATACCTCCCTACCATCTCAGCAGTGGCCAGCGCCGGCGACTACGAGGTCTTCGATACCAGTCGGAACCAAAGAACTGGTGGCTGGTGGACTGCGGGTGGCCTGGTCTCGATGCCGCTCTTCACCGGCTACCTGATCGAAAATCAGGTCCGGGAGGCCAGCGCCCAGCAGGTCGCCGCGGAGTCCGGCAGCCAGAACATCGAACAGGCGTTGACGCAGCAGGTAACCACTGCGTACCTGGATACCTTCACATTCGAGCAGTTGATCAAGCTGGCGCAGGAGCAGGTGAAGACCGCGCAGGAGGCTCTGCAGCTAGCCAGAGAGCGGTACCGATTGGGATTGGGATCGATCGTTGAGGTCACGCAGTCGGAAGTGGCGCTCTTCGGTGCTCAGACCAGGCTGGCAGAGGCCCAGTATGACTATAAGATTGCTGAGGTCACGCTGGCTTATGCTGCCGGTCTTACGAGAACGGGCGACGCAGCCAATTTTCAACCATAAAGCATCAGGTGAAGAATAGCTGTTAAGTTATTGTTGAATATGAATATCTTGTAGCAATCTCAGGCCAGTGGCTGCTTGGTGACGACCAGGACGCCGTCGCGCACGGGGACGAGGTCTGCGGTGATAGTGCGATCAGCGGTCACGAGCTGGCGCAGCTCCTGGATGGCGGCGATGGCGGGATCTGCAGCAGGATCCACCGCGCCGAGGGTCATGCCCCGCGTGTTGTCCAGGAGCAGCGCCCCGGCGGGCGCGAGCAGCTCCAGGCCCCGGCGGTAATACTGAACATAGTTTTTGGTGTCGGCGTCCACGAAGATCAGGTCGAACCAGCCGGCAAGGGACGGAAGGGTCTCGAGCGCCGGCCCGACCCGTACGTCAATCTTGTGACCATGTGGGCTGCGGCTGAGGCGTTTGCGGGCAAGTGCGACGAAGCCCGGGTTGATCTCACAGGTAATCAGGGTGCCGTCGTCCGGGAGCGTCTCGGCCATGGCGATCGCACTCGTCCCATCGAACGTGCCGATCTCCAGCACGCGCCGGGCGCCGACCCTCTTCACCATGGTCTTGAGGAACGTCGGGTCTTTCATGCCTAGAGATTGGGATTCATCGGCAGGGCGAGTGTGAAATACTTTCCCTTTTCTTCGTAGAGCAGCCTCTTCTCCACCAGCTCAGCGAGGGCTTGCAGGAGGCGGGCCGGGTCCGAAGCCGCCGCATGCCCCTGGTCCTTCAGCCCGTCCCGGATTTGCTCCAGAGACTTTGCCGCTTCATTACAATACTCAATCATAAATGCTTCGGGCCAGTCATACCGTTGCCGCGATGGCGTCCCCTTGGTGCGGCCATCGTAAATCGTCACGTAACCCATGGACTTGGAGTAATACAGAAACGGCTTATCGGCCGAGGCGTGCCTGCGTTGCCACTCATGAACGAGCTGGACCAGTTCCTCATAGACACCTGGGTCAACGTGCGACGTGATCTCGTACTCAAAATCATAGGCAATCTTCTTCAAATCCACCGCGTTGGGATCATACACATACTCGTAGGCTGAGCCGGGACCCGTGATCCGGAGGCCATACTTCTCCGGCCGCATGAAATAAGGGCTGAATCGCTCGAGCCAGAACCTCCCGACGCTCTCGGGCGGCTGCAAATGAAGAATCGAGGGGATGAGCGCGATCTGTTTTCGGTAATCCTCGTGCGTCTCCTTCGGAAACCCGAGGAGAATGTTCCACGAGACGTCAATATGGTAATAGAGGCTCCATTTCAGGCACTGAAGATTCTGAAGGGGCGTTACCCCTTTATCCATTTCCTGCAGTTGCCCGGCGCTCAAGCTTTCAATGCCAGGTTGCATGCACTTCACGCCGCCTTGCGCAAGAGTCTGGATCTGGCGCTTGCTGAGGTTGCTCTTCGTTTCGATAAACACGTCCAGATCCAACCGCTCGGCCGCGAATGTCCCGAACAGATTGTCGATATATTTCAGATCGATAATATTATCGACCAATCTGAACCGGATGGCATCATACCGGCTCGAAAGATACGCCATTTCACGCGACACCTGATCGGGAGACTTGGCACGAAACTCCATCGCCTGCGCATTCAACCCGCAAAACGTGCAGTGATGTTTCTCCCCCCACCAGCATCCGCGGGAGCCTTCATAGAGCAGGATCCGATCCAAGCCCTTCGAGGGCCCAGCCTCGAGCTCCCCTAATTGTTCATAGTAGTCGTCATAATCGGGGGGCCCCATGCGCTGAAAATCGGAAAACAAATTGGGGTTCGGTTCAAAGCGGACGCGCCCGTCCTGCCGATAGGCCACTCCCGGCGGGAAACGACCCTCCCTCCCCTCCAGAATCTGCTTCACCAAAGGCGGAAAGACCTCTTCGCCCTCTCCGATCACCACACAGTCAATCCAGGGAAACGCTCTGAGGTGCTCTAGGCCCATTTCCCCGTCGTAGTTTGCTCCCCCGAAGACGATCTTCACGGACGGATAGAGATCCTTGATGAGCTTGGCCAGGGAGAGACTGGCGACATTCTGGTCGAAGGTCGACGTGAACCCCACGATTTTATACTGTCCCCAGTCAATGGCCGTCATCGCCCAGCTCAGGAACTGAGGAGCGATCCTGGTCGCCATCTCTTCAAAATAGGAGATGGGATGCCCGCTCTCGCGGGAGATATCCTCGAATACAGGTTTAAAGGTTGCGAGATATTCCGCCCGCTTGGGGTTGTCTCTGAAAAGGAGATAGGAAAAGAGCCATTCGCCGAACAGGGCCCGCTTCTCACAGAGGCGTTCATACAATGGGACGCCGATCCGGTGGGCAAACAACAGGTTCAGGTAGTAGGTTTTGACCCCCAGGCCATGGGATTTGAGCAGTGCCGAGAGCGTGCCGAGTTGAATCGAGGGGTACTTGGAATAGCCGAAGGGCATGTTGACGAGCGCTATGGATGCCCTGTCGCTCATATCAACGCCATACTATCGTAAGGTGCGACAGGAAGACAACCGGCGGAGGGAGGTACAGACTCGATCAGACGCTCAGCCTAGAGCTGGGTGGGAACCTTCTGTCGCCCTCGGCCAATCAGAGGTGAAGGGCGAGTTTCTCTATTTCTCACGATCACGGGGTCCAGGATCTCCCCACAAATGATGCAACGCCACCCGTTGAAGCACAGAGTCCCGGTGTCGTCTCCCAAGTCTTCAAACACGTCCTTGACCATGACGCTCTGGCAACGCGGGCAGTCTGCACCGTTCATTGTGCTTGCACAACCTCCCTTGTGCACGACTCCATACATTCTCGCGCCGGCATAACCAAGATTCGAGCCAACCCGCCGGCTATGAGAATGAACGACTGTGAACAAGAGAGGCAGGAGAGTTTTCCCTCCTGCCTCCCTGTTGTCGAGGGGAGAGCGCGCCGCGT
>MNDM01000059.1 GCA_001914955.1 Nitrospirae bacterium 13_2_20CM_2_62_8
GCCATGCTTATTGATGTCGCGGTATGCTTGTGGCACACCACATCAATCACGGAGGCGACCAAGCTGATCTCCTCTGCGGAGAACATGGAAATGTCAGTCTTCTTCAGGGCGACATATTCCTTCTTTGACTTTGCATAGTACTCGACTTCCCGAACCACCAGCGCTTCCTCAGCTTCGAGATCTTCAATGATGCCAAGAATGTGTCTGGGCACTGGGCCAAATTGCTGCTTGACGTAAGTCTCGCCTGTAATGGATGCGCCAGCCCTCGCAAAAGCGATGACGTCCGAGTACCAAAGGATTTTATTTAGATTTGTGGCCCCCAGGACCGAGGGGGCGTGGCATTGATAACAAATATAGTGGATCAACGCCTTTAACTTACGCTGATCCAGCGATTGCTGAGGGGGCTCAAACGTCACGCGCGCCATCACAGTCCTCCTGTTAGAGGGCTACCCCAAATGGGACCTCGTCTAACTATTGAGGCAGCTAGAAGGGTAATAAGACGTAGAAAGGAAGCCAGTGGAGGCTTCACTCACAAACTATACACAACCTGTCCACTGACTGGCAATGGCAAATTGTAACGTGGACATCCAGGAAGGCCCACCAATCCCCTCTGGAGGAAACCAAAGGTACGGATCATCTAGAAGGCTCCGGGAGGTAAGGGGGCGCGCCCCCTTCGGAGTGTGGGATGGGGCAGGAATCTTGGCCTGCCAGCGGCAAAAAAACTATCCGCCCGCAGCTGATCGAAGCGGGCGGTTCAACCGAAGGTTGGTATGGCGGATCACACGAAGCGAGGGGAATCTGAGCCTACTGGAGGCAAAGTAACTATCCGCTCACATTTGATCGAAGTGAGCGGATCAAGCGAAGCAAAGAATTTAAGCTTACTGGTGGCAAAAGAACTATCCGCGGCGATGTGATCGAACGCCGCGGGTCACACGAAGTGTGGTATGGAGCGGGAAACGGGATTTGAACCGCGCTCCGTCGCCGGCTCGGCACTGAGACTTGCCTCTCCGGCTCCCGCTAGGGGGCCACGCCCCCTCGCGCGCTTGCTACGCGTCGCGTCACCCCGTGAAGGGGGCACACCCCCTTCAAAACCCCCGGTCGCGGGTTCAAGGGAATAGTTCACTGGAGGCAAAGTACTTATCCGCCGCGAGTTGATCGAACGCGGCGGATCAACCGAAGGTTGGTATGGCGGGTCACACGAAGTGTGGTATGGAGCGGGAAACGGGATTTGAACCCGCGACCCTCGCCTTGGCAAGGCGATGCTCTACCACTGAGCTATTCCCGCTCCCGGCAAGAACGAAGCCCCGGCCACCCAATCCTCTGCTTTAAACGCCTCCAGGAGACTGGTCCGCAGAGCCTGCGGGACTTTGCTCCGCTGTATTACGGATTCATGTCCGAATTCCACGACCTGCTCTTCACCTGAAACTTAAAAAAACAGCTTGTGACAAGCTCGTAGTGATGTATAATGGGCTAGCGTTTGTGTTTGCTCGAGGTAATGGATGAATTCAACATTGCAGCGGGCTGTCACGAGCTTTTACAATCTGGTCTACGAAGCGCAGACTTTTGCCACCACGATGGCCAGACTCGACACGGCCGACCAGGAGCACTACGCGGGGAAAATCGAGGGGCTCAATTGGGTTCTCGATCGGTGCCAGGAGCTGGAGGATATGGATACCAACCTGACACCCACATCACTTCAGCGCGTGCTGAGCGACGTGAAGTCGGACCTGGATCATGAGCTCTCGGTGCAGCGCCGCGAGAAGGGCCGTCGGGCTGACGGTCGGGAGGAGGCGCTGACCTTCGTGTCAGACTACCTCTCCAGCCTTATTACCGCCACCGAGATCGAGTCCTCAAAAAGTTCCGTCTGACCTCGTGGGCGGGCGCTTGCGGTTTCCTCGTCCCCTCCGTTGCGGAAAGCCGGACCTCCCGACGAATCCAATCCGATGAGGCCGTTTCAGGTGACCGGGGTGGACGTGTCACGGAGAACCAAGCTGGTCCGTGAATGGATTGTGTTTGCGATCTGTCTCGGGCTTGGAGGCCACATCGTCCTCGGCGTGATCCTGCACGCTCCGGAGAAGTGGCCGTGGAGGGACGCGGGCGTCTATGGCCTTCTGGTTGGTCTCTCGGTGTATGTGGCGGTGCAACTCGTTCGCTCCGTCTGGTGGGTCATGAGAGGCAAGACGAAGCGGCCGATGTCCTGATCAGGATCGGCTCCGCGGCCGGTCCACGAACTCACGCGAGCGGACGAGGTCCTCGTGCGTGCAAAGCTGCTTCTCGACCAGCAGATGTTCCACCGCCGCGATTCGGGCAGTCAGTTCCGGCAGCATGATGTCCAGTGTTTCGGCCAGCTCGTTCAGGCGGCGGGTGGCGACTCCCTCCGGTCGCGACGCGACCGAGCGCCGCATTGTTCGCGGTGAAGCCTGGCGGCGGGGCTGCCCCCTCATCTTCTTCTTCGACGGCATCGCAACCTCCCACTCAGCCTTCCGCGGCTCGCGACGACAGGGCCGCGCCATGCTGCGCGCGGCCATGATTCATCAACCAGCGGATGGCCTCTCAAGGCCGCCGGGCTAGACTTCCTGAAATCGTTCTATCGCTCCAGCCCGCTCACGGAGAAACTCTAACAGGCGCTTATTTTCACGAGCCGACCGAAGAAAGTTGAACCCGATGCCCTTGGACGTGACCGACCGAACGATCGCGGCTTCCTCAATCGGGAGCTGCTGCTCGGAAACAAAGAGCTTCAGGTAATAGATCTCGTCCGTGCGGACCGGCGCATCGCTCTGGATCAGGCAGCCTCCCGCAGAGATGTTGAGCACGGTTCCATCTCCGCTGATTCGTCCTCCTGAGAAGGCCAGCGCGAAGCGTACCGGAATGCGCGTATGCTCCCTCCGATCCACGGGATGGGGGGGATAGCGGCGGCCCCATCGGAAACTCAGAAATCGGTGGCTGCAGATCTGACAACGAAAGGGGGACATGAGGAGCACGCCAGCGAGGCGCTCGATCAACGAGACGCAACGCGCTCGGAGCACAACGTCCGTTCCGCATTGTGGACACCGAAGGGGCTGTGCCATCGGGCAGCCTCAGTGGATGACAGCCTGTGCCGTCTTCTCTATAGGACAAGACCCGGTGATGGGGCAAGAACTTTCTCGCCGGCTTGACCGCGAGAAACGCTTTTCGATAGAATCGCCTCGTGCGTCCGCCCCGTCCCCAAGGCCCTGGTTTCAGCGCGTGGCCCACTGCGCCTCGTTCCCGGCGCGCGGTTCGGCCCGGCGGCCCTTCGCCGAGGGAGGAGAGGGGCCAGCCGCCCCGCGACCAATACGGGTCGTTTCGCGCCTCGCTGCTCTACTGTCCGACGTGCCGTCAAGCCACGCCCACCCGAGAGCGTCTGCTTCTCGTCCTCCCAACCGGCGACCTCTACGAATACCTCTGCGCGCAGTGCGGCACTTCCACTGGCTCCAAGACCGACAAGGACCAATCCGAGGTTCGCCTCTTCATCCCGTGATCGGCGCTCCGACCGATCCCGCTCCGATCGAGGCGAAGAAGCATGACTGACGTGTGGCTCGTGGCTCCAGAGTCCTGGTGTGGCACGGGAGAGCGGCGGGAGCACGACAGGCTGAGTGGATGAAATCAGGCGAGACCCTCGATCGGAATCCCTTCCTCGATCAGCATCACCGGGATGTCCTCCCTGATCGGATAGAGGATTTTCTTATCAGCCCGGATTAGGCCGCCGTCGAGTTTCTCGCTCACGGGCTGGCCCGCTTTGTTCTTGAGCTCCCTTTTCGCGATCCGGTCATTCAACCGGGCGATGAGCGCGTCGTTGGCGAGGACGACATCCTGCTTCGTTTCAGGGCAGCACAGGATCGCCAACAACTCCTGATCGATGTTCACTTTCCCCGAAAAGTCCTTCGTTTCTGCCATGACACCTCCCTGGGCCCGACGAAGCCCCTCACCGAAGCGCATCGAGACGAGATAGAGCAGGCTCTAGGGTAGATGAATCTCCAGGCAAGATCAAGGGAGGAGTGAGAGGGAGGATCATATTGTGCTCAGATCGTGAAGGACGCGCCGGAATCTGGTAGACTAAAAACTTGCTTCCCTACAAGAGGTCGCTCGGTGAATTGGCCTGTTCGGGTCAGACGATACTGTCTCACGGGGCTCCTGGTCCTGGTCCCTGCCTGGGGAACATTCCTGATCATGCTCGCGCTGTTGAGCACCGTGGATGGCTTGATCGCGGATCTCCTCGGTCCCGTGCGCAAGCCCGACATCCCGGGGCTGGCGGAGGTGTCCCTCCTCGGCCTAATCCTATTGACCGGTGTCGTCGCGACCCGATTTCTAGGCCAACGGATGCTTCGCTGGACGGAGGAACTGATGCGACGCATCCCCGTGGTGCGCACCATCTACGGCATCTTGAAGGGAATGACGGACCTGTTTAACTTCAAGGCCCGCTTCGGCCGGAGCAAGGTGGTGGTCTTTCCATTCCCCCGCGAGGGCCTCTGGGCGCTCGGTTTCGTCATGGGGGCGGCCCCCGTCTCGCTGCAGGTGGCTCCTGTGGGACCGCTGGTGATGGTCTTCGTTCCGACCGCGATTCATCCCTTCACCGGGTACCTCGCGTTTATGCCCCAGCACAAGATATTCTCTGTGAATCTTCCGGCCGAAGAGGCGATGAAGATGGAGTTCTCGGCCGGCCTCTACCGCCCTCGGCCCGGGTGGCTGACGAAATTGCCTGGACCGGACCCTGGGGAGGCTGGGCCGCCATAGGAGCGTGACGATGACAACCTCAGCGCTTGATCGGCTCATCGTCCGCCCGGCCCGCATGGAAGACGTGGACATGCTGGTGACCTTCAGCGCGGCGATGGCTCTGGAGACGGAGAGCAGAAGGCTGGACATGGATCGGCTGCGCCGTGGAACGCAGCGGGTGTTCGACTCCCCGACGCGAGGCTTCTACGTCGTCGCCGAACTCCCGCAGGAGTCCTCGCCTGGGGTGATCGGCCAGCTTCTGGTCACCTACGAATGGAGTGACTGGCGGGACGCGACCTTCTGGTGGATCCAAAGCCTGTACGTGCATCCGGACTGGCGCCGCCGTGGCGTGTACCGCCGGATGCACGAGTACATCAGGCAGCAAGCCCGGAGCCGAAGCGATGTGTGCGGCCTCCGCCTCTATGTCGAGGCCGGCAATACAGGGGCCCAGGCAGCCTATAGGCAGACCGGACTGTTTCCTTCGAGCTATCGCATAATTGAGGAAGACTTTGTATTCCCCAACAAGATGGTCTAAACTTTAGTGTAGAGGCGAGAGGCGCCCGCGTCCGTGGCGGTTGGCGGGACGGCGACCAGAAAGGCAGGCGGCCATGAAAGCACACAAGGCGACCTGGATGACAGCGACCCTGATCCTTTCGCTGAGTCTCCTAGGAGGCTGCGCGTTCATCCGCGGGAGTATGGGGGATGCATTCAAGGACGAGGACGTGGCGGCTTTGAAAAAAGGGGTCACGACGCGAGCCCAGGTCGCCGCCCGCTTGGGTGCGCCCGAGCGGATCCTCGAGGCCAACGGGTATGAGATTTTCCAGTATTACCGCTACGACGTCAAGTCCGGTATGATACTGTTTTTCTCGCGGACGAACGTCATGGGTGACGATCTCTACGTGATGTTCAACAAGAAGGGCGTGGTCGATGAGGTGGTGTTCGGCAAGCGGACCAATCGGCTCAAATTCCAGTTCTGGCCCTTCGGTGACTGAGCGCCAGCCGGCCCGAGCTCCGATCGAATGGGCCCGCCGTGTGGTCGGGTTGATGGCCGTCGCTCTTGTGCTCTCCGGTTGCCCCCTCCAATGGCAGAGGATCGCGATCAACGAGACGATCAAGCCGGAGGACGTCACCTTCATCCGCGCTGGGAAGACCACGTTATTCGAGGTTGTGGCGGAACTCGGCGCGCCCGACGACATCTCGGACTCGCTTGGTGGGGCGGTGGCACGCTACCGGTTCCGCGACGCCAGGTATTTCCGGGTGAATTTCGGGTACGCCGTGAAGCTTCTGACCCCGCCGGGGATCCCAGATGACATGGTGCTCGCCGGCGGCGGCACCGGGACCCAAGAGTTCCACGTGATGTTCGACGCGAACTGGGTGGTGCAATATCACGCCTTTGCCCTCCATTTAAGCGCCTCGCATTACAGGTTCTGGCCGTTCGATACCTGGCCATTTTACACCTATATAATCCCCGTGGAAGAACGCCGATCGCCTGGCGCCTTCTGACCTACTGTCCCGTGCTCCGCCGTTGTGGCCGCTCCTCCGTCCCGCTATAATGGCCCGCGGTGAGCATGGAGTCTCGCAATCGGCAGAAGCTGCTGGAGACCCTTTCACAATCACTGTCCTATCGGCGGGCGGATGAAGGCCTCGACTTCCTGGGGCGTCCGGAGCCGCGCCCGATTCGATTGCAACTGGAATTGCTCAAACCCGAACTGGTCCAGCAAGAAGAAGGTATGCACTCCAGCATCGTGGTGGTTGGAAGTGCCCGGCTGGTGGAGCCAGTCGAGGCGCGGTCTCGCGAGCATGAACAGCGATGAGTGAGCAGCCACCGTCCCCTTCCTATCGTCGAGCGGATCAGGACCTGGAGTTCCTGAATCGGGAGGAACTCCGGCCGGTTCGGCTCCAACTCGAGCTGCTCAAGCCCGAACTCATTCAACGAGAGGAAGGAATCCGCTCTACTATCGTCGTCTTCGGAAGCTCCCGGTTGGTCGAGCCGGCCGTCGCGCGTGAGCATCTGACGAAGGCAGAAGACTCACTGGCCCTGAAGCCGAGCGATCCCGACAGGCAACGGGCGGTCGCCGTCGCGCGGCGACGGCTTGCCCTGGCGCCGTATTACAACCAGGCTCGTGAGTTCGGACGTCTCGTTTCTTCGACCTGCCAGGTGGGCGGCCGTTGCGATTTTGTGGTAATGACGGGCGGCGGACCTGGCATCATGGAGGCGGCGAATCGGGGCGCCGCCGAGGTCGGGGCGAAGTCGATCGGCTTGAATATCACGCTGCCTCGAGAACAGCAGCCCAATCCCTACGTCACTCCGGCGTTGTGCTTCCAGTTCCGGTACTTCGCGCTCAGGAAGATGCATTTTTTGCTGCGGGCGCGGGCGCTGGTGGCGTTTCCGGGAGGATTCGGCACGATGGATGAACTGTTCGAGGCCTTGACGCTGCTTCAAACCGGGAAGGTAACCGGCGTGACCGTGGTGCTGGTGGGCCGCGCCTTCTGGGACCGGCTCATCAACTGGTCCATGTTGATCGAGGAGGGGTTGATCGGTCCGGAAGACCTGCGGCTGTTCCACTATGCCGAAACCGGCCGGGAGGCCTGGGAGACCATCGCCGCCAACCATCGGGTAACCTCCCTAGCATGAAGATCTCCTTCCATGGCGCGGCGCGCTCCGTCACCGGCAGCCGCCACTTGATCCAGGCCGCCAACTCGCGCGTCCTGCTGGACTGCGGGCTGTTCCAGGGCCGTCGCCAGGAGCAGGACCGGAAAAACCGCGACCTGGGATTCGACCCCAGGGCCGTGGACGCGGTGCTCCTCTCGCATGCCCACATCGACCATTCCGGGGCGCTCCCCACCATGGCGAAATTGGGGTTCCGCGGACGGGTGCATGCGACCCAGGCGACCGCCGACCTGGCGAAGGTCATGCTGGAAGACGCGGCCAACATCCAGGCCAACGACTGCGAGTACGTCAACTGGAGGGAGGGCCGGCGCGGGAACCAATGCCGTCAGCCCTTCTACGACGCCGGGGACGTCCTGACCACTGTCAAACAGTTCGAGGCCGTCGAGTACGGTGATCCTCTTCTGATCGGGCCGAGGATCCGGGCCTCCTTTCACGATGCGGGGCATATCCTGGGGTCGGCGGCCATTCGGGTCACGGTCAAAGAACGGGGAGGCTCGACCACCGTGCTCTATACCGGCGATCTGGGGCGCAAGGACATGCCGATCCTGCGGGATCCGGAGGGGCCGCCCCCCTGCGATGTGTTGATCATCGAATCCACCTACGGTGATCGCGTCCACGAAGAGGTGGGCGCGGTCCTCAAAAAAAAGATTCTGAACCTGGTCGCCTACGCCCTGGCCCACCGGAGCAAGATCATCGTGCCGGCCTTCGCCGTCGGGCGGACCCAGGAGCTCATCATGCGCGTCAAGGAACTGGTCAAGGAAGGGCTGGTCAAGCCCATCCCGATCTACATCGATTCTCCGCTGGCGACCAAAGCCACCAAGGTGTTCCGGAACCATCCGGAATGCTTCGATGAGGAAACCTATCAGGCTCTCACCATGGAAGCGGACCCCTTCGCGGCCCGCTATATCCGGTTCGTGTCCTCGGTCGAGGAAAGCAAGCGGCTCAACACCATGAAGGGCCCGTGTATGATCATCGCCGCCTCGGGGATGTGCGAAGGCGGCCGGGTGCTGCACCACCTCAGGTACGCGATCGGTGACGAGGGGAACATCATCGCGATCGTGGGTTTTCAGGCCGAGCACACCCTCGGCCGCAAACTGGTCGAGGGGTGGGAGATGGTGCCCATCTTTGGGGAGCTGAGGCCCCAGCACGCGCAGGTAGTGCGGCTCAACGGCCTGTCCGCCCATGCCGACCGCAACGACCTGCTGGCCTACGTCCGGGCGATCAAGCCCGTGCCGTCGAAAATCTTCGTGGTCCACGGGGAAGAGCGCCAATCGTTGTCGCTGGCCACCGCTCTGCGGACCGAGCACCCGCGCGCGACGGTGGTCGTCCCTGAGCCGGGATCGACGTACGAAATCTGAAGTGATGCGTGATGGATGCTGACCGAGGTTCACACGGGTGTCGGCTGCTAACCTCCTCAGCGGCGACTCCGGGACAGTGAGCGAAGAGAATTCAAACTGGATCGTCTCGACGGGGCAGGCCTGGAAGCTCTACGTGGCGATCGCGGGGTTTGCAGGCTCGCTCCTCTGTTTCACGGTCGCGTTCTTCTCGCTCGGCGCCGGCGGGGGACGGTTCCTGGGCCTGACCGCCTGTGGGGTTTTCCTGGCTGGTGCGACGTTCGTGTGGCTGACCGCCGTGCTTCGTTGTCCGCACTGCCTGGCCAAGCTGGTCTGGACGATGGTTGTTAGCCGCCCGCATACGTCATGGCTGATCGACCTGGCGGCGCTCGATCGCTGTCCGGCTTGCGGCCGCCAGCTCACGAAATAGACACGGCCTCAGGGGGAATGGAAGATGCACATTCGACGTCCGCCGGTTCCAGACCTGTGGCCCGGTTGCCTGTTTGCGATCATGACCGGGTGGCTGCTGCTGGCTCCGGGGCCCGTCTCGGGAGCCGACCGCGCCGGAGGCGGCGGGGCGGAGGAGCCGCGGCTGCGTGCCCGCGAGTTGGGCATTGTGATCGGCCGGTATCAGCCCGGCCCGCTGAACGCGATCACGGACGTGGCGGGGGTGAAGGTGGGGCACCTAACCCTGATCCGCGGGCAGGGCGCGCTGAAGCCCGGTGAAGGGCCGGTCCGCACCGGTGTCACCGTGGTCATTCCGCGCGAGGATGTCTGGCGCAAGAAAGTGCCGGCCGGGGCGTTCGTGCTGAACGGCACCGGCGAGATGACCGGCCTGGCCTGGGTGGCTGAATCCGGGTTTCTGGAATACCCCATCGCCTTGACCAGCACCCTCAATATCCCGCGCGTGGCCAACGGGGTGATGAACTGGATGATCGCCCGATACCCGGACATCGGAATTCGCGACGATACGCTCACACCCGTGGTGGCCGAATGTGACGACAGCCGCCTCAATGACAGTCAGGGCCGGCACGTGTCGGAACAGGACGTCGTGACGGCGTTGGACAGCGCGTCGGGCGGACCGGTGGCTGAGGGGAGCGTGGGGGCCGGGACCGGCATGGTGTCCTATGGGTTCAAAGGCGGGATCGGGACCTCCTCCCGACGGCTTTCAGATGAGGACGGTGGCTACACGGTGGGGGTGCTGGTCAACGCCAATCACGGGCGACGGGAGGAATTAACCGTCGGGGGCATTCCTGTCGGACAGGTGTACGGCAAGGACACTGGTTCTCCGCTCGCGGGAGGGGAAGGCTCGGTCATCGTGATACTCGCCACCGATGCGCCTCTGGACGCGCGACAACTCGGACGGCTCGCCAAACGCGCGGCGCTGGGCCTGGCCCGGACCGGCTCCACGGCGCGTCACGGCAGCGGGGACTTCATGCTGGCCTTCTCGACCGGGAACACCGTTCCGCACTATCCCAAGGAACGCACGTTCGTCATGACGCACCTGGCCGACACTCATCTCAATCCCTTGTTGAGCGTGACGGTCGAGGCGACCGAGGAGGCGGTCCTGAACGCGCTGACCGCGGCTTCGACCATGGTGGGGAGGGATAACCGCCGGGTGGAGGCCATCTCGTTGCCCCGCCTGCGGGCCTTGCTGGCCCGGGGTCGCTGATCCGGGAGGGCTCTCATCGCCGCACACCGGACGACGGTTGCGGGCAACTTGCATTTTGGCCAGATGCGCGTCTATGCTTCCCGCGGTCAGGTTCGGAGGGGCACGGTCACAGGTTGAGAACCGCGTGTAAGGGGGACCATGGGGGACTATCAGATCGGCGGCGGCTTGAAGCTGTTCACGGCAATTGAGAAGACCAGAGGTTTTTCGGAATTTCTTCACAAGCGGATGATCCATGCGCTCGAGATGGAAGATCCCGCCGAGCTGCACTACCTCTTGGCACAGCTTGACGACTATCACTCGTTTATGTGGCGTTATTACAAGAAGCTGAGGACGCAGCGGGGTGAGCGGTCGGACCTTCCAGGCTAGATTGCGAGATTGAACCGTGCTCACCCGCAAGGACACCAGGTTGCGATTCGCCGTGGCGGTCTCACGAGACTCCAAGGCGGCCCTGGCAGGCCGGGCCATCGCACAGGCTGCACGAAGCGGGTTGGGGCCTGGCGCTGCCGACCTGGCATGTCTGTTCTTCTCCTCCCATTATGCCGAGCGGGCCGAAGAGCTGTCCGCCGCGGTCCGCGAGGTGCTCGGGCCACGCGTGTTGCTGGGGTGCACCGGAGAAGGGGTGATCGCAGGCACAGAAGAGATCGAAGGCACGGCCGCCGTGACCCTGTGGGCGGCACGGCTCCCGGGAGCCCATCTGACCCCCCTGCGACCGTCGTTCACCCAACAACAGAAGGAAGAGATGCTCGCGGTGACCGAATGGCCGGACCATGTCGGCGCTGGGCCGGAACCGCCGGTCTTCCTCTTGCTGGCCGATCCCTTTTCGACGCCGGTGGACGAGGTGTTGGCACTCATGGCGGACCGCTGCCCCGGGGCGACCGCGATCGGGGGGCTGGCCGGAGGGGGGCACGATCTGGGCGAGAACCGCATGCTGCTCGATGATGAGGTGTATGAAGGCGGACTGGTCGGGGTCGCGGTGTCGGGCCCCGTACGCATCCGCACCGTGGTGTCGCAGGGCTGCAGGCCGATCGGGGAGCGCTACGTCGTGACGAAGGCTGAGCGAAATGTGATTTACGAGCTGGGTGGTACCCCGGCGTTGGACCGCCTCCAGGCTGCCTTTGAGTCTCTCAGCGAGGAGGAACGACGAATCGCCCACCGAGCCTTGCACGTCGGTGTCGTCATTGATGAGCACCACAATCGGTTCGAGCGGGGCGATTTTCTGGTACGAAACCTGATCGGGGCGGACCGCAGCTCCGGCAGCGTGGCGATCGGCGATCTCGTCAGGGAAGGGCAAACCGTCCAGTTCCATGTCCGCGATGCGCGGTCGGCCAGTGAGGATCTCAATCTCTTGTTGGCTGCCGAGCAGTCCAGGCAAGCGCGGCCGACACTGGGCGCGCTCGTGTTCAGTTGTTGCGGCCGGGGGCAGGGGCTCTTCGGTCGACCCCATCATGACGTGACGGCGGTACGCGAACGGGTAGGTGATGTCCCGATTGCCGGCTTCTTTGCCCAAGGCGAGATCGGGCCGGTGGGCGGCAGCAACTTCCTCCATGGCTATACCGCCAGTGTCGCGCTGTTCTCGGAGCCGGACTCCTGAGCAGCTCCTTCTGACTCGTGACGAACGCCACCTTGACCTTCGAAGTGGAGTTGTTGGGGCTGCGCTGACGCGGAGCCTCCTGCCACATGAACCGGACCCCGCTCTTCGCCAAACACGCTGCGCTGGGGGCCAAGCTGGTGGACTTCGCCGGCTGGGAGATGCCGATCCACTACTCCGGCGTGGTGGACGAGTATCAGGCCGTCCGCACCGCCGCCGGCCTCTTTGACGTGAGCCACATGGGCCGGATCAACGTGGCGGGCCCGGGTGCGCTGTCGTTTCTCCAGCGCGTCACCGTCAACGACGTGGCCAAGCTGGCGCTGCTCGACTCCCACTATTCCATGGTGTGCAACGAACGCGGCGGCATCATGGACGACGTCTTCCTCTACCACCCCACGCCGCAGGAGTATCTCCTGTGCGTCAACGCCTCCAACCGAGAGAAGATCATGGCCTGGTTGCTCAAGCAGGCCGCCGGCGCGCCGTCAGTCACGATCGTGGACCGCTCGGTCGAGATCGCTCAGATGGCGCTGCAGGGGCCGGCATCCCGGTCAATCCTGAGCGAGCTGGGCGCCACCGAGATCGCCTCGTTGAAACCGCGGCACTGTCTGGAGGGAATCCTCCTCGGTATCCCCTCGTTGATCACGCGGACCGGTTACACCGGCGAGCTGGGCTACGAGCTGTACGTGCCGGCCGGCGGCGCGCCTCGGATCTGGGCGGAGCTGCTCAACCGGGGGCGTGCGGCGGGTCTCAAGCCGGTCGGCCTCGGCGCCCGGGACCTCCTGCGCCTGGAGATGGCCTACCTCCTGTATGGGAACGATATCACCGAAGAGACCACCCCGCTGGAGTCTGGGATGGACTGGATCGTGGCCTTCCACAAGGGGCAGTTCGTCGGGCGGGAGGCCTTGCTGAGCCAGAAGGACCGGGGCTTGGTGCGGCGCCTCGTGGCGTTTGAGCTTCTACAGAAGGCCGTGCCTCGGCATGGGTTCAAGATTGTGGCCAACGGTCAGTCCGGCGGCGGAGTCATCGGGGAGGTCACGAGCGGTAATCTCTCCCCGCTCCTCCAAAAAGGCATCGGGCTGGGCTACGTCCCCCGGGCCCTGGCCACTCCCGGGTCATCGTTCGCGATTGGTATCCGGGGTCGGACCGTGCCGGCTGTGGTGGTCAAGCCGCCGTTCTATAAGAAGCGCGTAGCGAACAGCGAGTAGCTGGCAGCTAACAACTAGGATCCCCGAGGTTCTCCTCTCCAGCTATTCGCTACTCGCTATTGGCTATTAGCTACCATGAACAAGAACATCTACAAAGGACGGGTCGTGACGCTCAATCTGGAAACCGTGACGCTGCCGAATGGCGCCACGGTTGAATTGGAAATCATCCGTCATCCCGGTGCGGCGGCCATTGTGCCGTTGAAGGACGAGCGCACGGTGGTGCTGATTCGACAGTACAGGCATGCGGCCGGCGGCTTCATCTACGAAATTCCGGCGGGCAAGCTGCATCCCGGTGAGGATCCGCGGGCCTGTGCCGCGCGCGAGCTGGAAGAAGAGATCGGATATCGGGTGTCGTCGCTCGAGCTGCTGACCAGTATCTTCACCGCCCCCGGGTTCGCGGACGAGGTGATCCACATCTATCAGGGGACCGGGCTGACCCCGGGCACGCAGAATCTGGGGCACGATGAGGTGCTGGAGGTGCTCGAGCTCTCTCTGGATCGAGCCATCGCCATGATCCACGACGGCACGATCCGCGACGGCAAGACCATCGTCGGCCTGCAGACCGCCTATTTGCGACAGCGGTCACGCCAAGCCCGGCGTCGTCCATAGCCCCTGAACCACCGCCCGCATGTACGAGGTACACGAAAACTACTTTATGACCTACTTCGATTTGCTCTCGTTGGAATTATCTTCGTCAATTTTGTACCCGCTTCCCTTGTCCGGCCGCTTGACGTAAAGACACCTTGTATTTACAATCGAGCGTGTGAGGTTCGAATGGGACGAAGCGAAGCGTCACGCCAATATCGCGAAGCACGGCGTCGATTTTCTGGATGCGCCGGAGATGTTCGAAGGCCCGATGCTCGTGGCACCTGACACAAGAAAGGAGTACGGCGAATCGCGGGTTCATTCAAGGGCGGCTGATGGCTGTCGTCTTCACTGAACGTGACTCTGACACTATCCGGATCATCTCCATACGAAAGGCGAACCAGCGTGAAGAGGCACAATACAAAAAGGCGCTCGAAGACCAATTGGGCAAGAATTGACAGGATGCGGGACGAGGAGATCGATTTCTCCGACCTCGCGGAGCAAGGCAAGGACTTTTTCAAGCGTGCTGTGCTGCGGCTTCCTCAACCGAAGGCGACGGTGACCATCCGGCTCGACCGGCAGGTGCTGGAATGGTTCAAGGCGCAGGGACGTGGCTATCAAACACGGATCAACGCGCTGCTGCGGGCTTACATGGAAGCGCATAGGTCTTGACGCGCGTCCGCTCTCGCCCCGCGGGCACCTTGTCCCCCCTTCCGGAAATGGGGACGGGCAGCCGCCGAAGCCGTGGCCAAGGCGGGAGCCAGTTCCCTACCCCCAATCACCAAATCCCTCAACTCACCGAACGCTCAATAAACAGACTCTTGCATCGGCCCGCGCACACACCAGGCGAGGTTGCTGCTGACGGTCTTATTCTGGCCAGTCACGCCGCCATTTTGGAAGGACACGACCCGCGCGGAGTCAGAAGAATCCGCAACTGTCGTCGCCGACCAATAGTGGTCTGACTGGACATTGGTAAAGGGATGGCCAGCAGGTAAGGTTGGACCCGGAGCCCCCACGGACGGATCCACCAGGCTGGCCAGCTCAATTTGGGACGGGAGCCGCCAGCCTTTCCGGCCGCCGATGGCATGGTCGGCGCAGGACGAGTGAGTAGCCACACCCCACAAGACGGCGGTCGTGTTCGGCGATTTTTCCCACACGAGGCCGGTCTCGGTGCCCCGCACCGCCGCGCCGCCCATGACGCAGGTGAACCGGCTGGAATTGCTAGGGCATGCCCCGCCGGGATCGTTCGCCGGCAAGGTCTTATCCCAGTCCTGCGGCAGCCCCTGAATCGCCTCAAGTGTCGGAGATGCAGCTGGGGCTGGCCCGCCACCAGGCACCAGCAGGGCCAGCCCTCCAACGGCAATCGCAAGGGCGAGGGATTTGATGACTCTTTCCCAATGACGATCTGAATGGTGAGTGAGCTTCATAGTCACGTCCGCCTTTCTATCTGACTGTGGCGGCACAACCGCCAGTTCCTAGGGAACCCAACACAAAAATGCCCATCCGGCTCCTCTGCCGCATGGGCGTCTGTTCGACTCCCCTTGCTGATGAACCCGGCGACCCTATCGCGTCACTCAGATGATCAAGTCGGCGATGCTTCGGAGCGGCCGCGTATGGCACAGGAACGCGACAGTACGTGGGTCTACACAGTGAGTCAATCCCCTCTTTCGTAGGGGGTCGCAGCCACGAAGGGGACCGTCGCGCCGCTCAATAGAGTTAGGAGATGGCGGGGTTGCAGGCGGGAAAGCCCTTTATTTTTCACGGAGGCCTGCTCTACCATTGATGGCTTATGAGTGAGAATCGGCCCAAGAAGCCGCGCGCTCGCCGCTCAAGCTGAACGGACGCGACACGGCGAGAACCCGACCGATCAGGCGCTCAGAGAGCAGGTTGTTCGCGGGTGAGACAGTGAAGGGTCCCGAGCCCCCAGACCAGGTCAACCGCATGGATTCCGATGACCGGCCGATCAGAGAAGAGCTCGGACAAGATGCCGAGGGCGAGGCGGTCTTTGGGATCGTTGAAGGTCGGCACGAGGACGGCCGCGTTCGCGATGTAGAAGTTCGCATAACTGGCCGGCAGGCGTTGCTTGTGTAGGAAAAGCGGCGCGGGCATGGGGAGCGCGACGATCTCAATCTTGGATCCGTCTTCGAGGCGCATCCCTTCGAGCCGCTCCCGGTTTTCCTGCAGGGGCCGGTAATTGGCGTCGTGAGAATGATCCTCGCGGCAGAGGATCACCGTGTGCGGTCCGACGAAGCGGCAGAAATCGTCAATGTGACCGTGCGTGTCGTCTCCGTCGATGCCTTGCCCGAGCCAGAGCACGTTCGTCACGCCGAGATACGCGCAGAGCGTGGCAGTGATCTCGGCCTGGCCGAGTCCCGGGTTGCGCACCTGGGTGGAGGGGTCTAGGAAGCAGGCTTCGGTGGTTAGCAGGGTGCCCCGGCCGTTGACGTCGATGCTCCCGCCTTCAAGGACGACCGCCTGACCCTTGGCGCTGGCGTCGAACAGGCGGCAACCCAATGCGCGCCCGACATGTCCGGGGATGGCATCGTCCTGCTTCCAGTCCGGGTAGCGAGCCCAGCCGTTGAAGCGGAATCGGGCGATGGCCAGCCCGGGGGTCTCCCGCTCACGTCGGATGAACATCGGGCCGAAGTCACGCGTCCAGCCACGGTTGGTCCTGAAACGGTAGAATTGAACCCTGGAGCGATTGACGCCCACGCGGGTGAGGATGCGCTCCGCCTGCGCCTGATGCGCCCCGGAGTTGACGAGAATCCGCACCGTCTCCCCCGGCGCAATCTTCCTGGTGATCTCGCCATACGCCCACGGGACCGTGGTGAATTTGCCGGGCCAATCGCTCCGGTTATGGGGCCACGCGAGCCACGTGGCCTCGTGCGGCTCCCACTCCGCCGGCAGGCGAAAGCCCAGCGCCGCCGGTGTTTGTTTCGCCTCTCTCACCGGTCCCCCCACGGCTCCTCTTGGAGGAACCGCTGGGTGATCCCGTCATAGGCGTCAATCCGGCGGTCACGAAGGAAGGGCCAGTTGCGCCGTACCTCTTCGATGCGTTCGAGATCGACCTCGGCGAGCAGGATCTCTTCCTTATCGGGTCGGGCCTCCGCCAGCACGATTCCCTGCGGGTCGCAGAGGAAGGACGAGCCCCAGAAGTCTATCCCTTGCCCTTGCCCCTGTCCTGAGTCCGGCGGTCGCTCATAGCCGACGCGGTTGACCGCCGCGACATAGGTGCCGTTCGCGATGGCATGCCCGCGCTGCACGGTACGCCAGGCATCGAGCTGGACCGCAGCCTGGGCCGTCTTTTCGTCCGGGTGCCAGCCGATCGCGGTCGGATAGAAGAGGATAGTCGCGCCCTGGAGCGCGGTCAGGCGTGCCGCCTCGGGATACCACTGGTCCCAGCAGATCAGCGCCCCGACGCGCCCCACCTGAGTCTGGATGGCGCGGAACCCGAGATCACCGGGAGTGAAGTAGAACTTTTCATAGTAACCAGGGTCGTCGGGAATATGCATTTTGCGATACAGACCGGCGACTTCTCCGGTCGCATCGATCACCACCGCGCTGTTGTGATACAGGCCAGGGGCCCGGCGCTCGAAGATCGGGGCGATCACCACCACGTGCTTCTGTCTCGCGATCTTTGCGATGGCCTCGGTGGTCGGTCCCGGCACCGGCTCAGCCAGGTCGAACCAGGTCGCATCCTCGCGCTGACAGAAGTAGGGGTACCTGAACAGTTCCGGCAGGCAAATCACCCGTGCGCCACTACGTGCTGCCTCCTCAACGCGGGCGATCGCTCGCGGGAGGCCTTCCTCGCGCTTGGGTGTGCAGGCCATCTGGATGAGGCCCACCGTGAATCTTGTTGGATTTTCCATGCCGGCGAGGTTACACGATTCCGCCGGTCCTGACAAGAAATCCTGCCGGGTGTGGGTTGCGGTACGCTGCTCACACCCTCCTTGTCCATCTCACATTCCGTGCCCCGTTCCCGCCTCGCTCCGACCGCTCGATCTCTTCGACCCCAGGTGTTTGGGGTTGAAGCGGCTCCAGAATGGCCACACCAGGTCAAGGAGCGGCGCGGCCATTAAGGCCAACGCCAAGGTGAAGAAGGGCCAGTTGAACCGTGTTGGTACGACCTGGCGAATCGCCTCCATGCCCCCGCTCAGGGCCTCAATAGAATCAGCCATAAAAACGTAGAGCGCCAACACCGCGCCGGTGAAACTCGATGTCCACAGCCATCGGCCCGGCCACCGCGCGTCTGGCCGGTGATCGAACTGGCTCATCAAGGTCCCTGCCACAATCATCAGCGCCGCGATGCTGGTCGGCGCGAGGACGGGGCCCCACCACGGGAGCGGGATCAGGAAAAGAATGTCCCAATCCAGCAGGGTGCGAGGCCAGCCAGTCAGGAATCTCAGGAAGACATAGTAAAAGAGGTCCCATAGGCCGAAGGCGATGAAAAAATGGCCGAGGCGGCTCCGCCAGGTCCGCCCGGCCAGCCACCCAACAGCAAGCAGCATCGCCACCGTGGCCGCTTCTCGTGCGATTTCAGTAGGGATCAGCCAGGCAGGCACTGCCAAGGGGTTCGGCGGATAAGGGTCGATTTGGTTCACCAGCACACGCAAATACATGACCACTGCCGCTTCGACATAGGCCATCGCCACCGCAAAGATCATGATCACGGTCCAACGGGCTTTCTCCGTCATGGCATTCCCGGGGGTCTCCTTCCTCTGCGGAGTCTTGGCTCACCCCAATCTTTGTCGTGGCGCCGTGCGCTCTCCAATCGTGTCTCAATGTTTCTGAGCTAGCGTGCCTGCGGACCCAATTCCTCGATCTCGCTGCGAGTCGGCAGAGATTCCTGGGCCCCGCGCTTTGTGGTGGTCAGAGCGCCGGCGGCGTTGGCGAAGACAATCGCATCCTCCAGGGACCGGCCTTCTGCCAAGGCACAGGCCAGGGCCCCGTTGAATGCGTCTCCGGCGGCCGTCGCATCCACGGCCTTGACCGCGTAGGCCGGGAACTCACGGGCGCGATCGGTCCGGGTCAAAAGGGCGCCACGTTCCGCAAGCGTCACGACTACCGCACGGACTCCCTGTTCGACCAACGCCCGGGCGGCTGCCCCGGCGTCCGTCAGTCCGGTCAAGGCCTGCGCTTCGCTTTCGTTGGGGGTGAGCACATCCACGAGCCTCAGTACATCACGAGACAGGAGCTGAGCCGGTGCCGGATTGAGAATCGTGGTGACCCCGTACTTCTTCGCGATGCGCAGTGCCTCCGCCACTGCGGGGACCGGCACTTCCAGTTGAACCAGCAGAACCGCCGCTTCCGAGATAGGCCGGGAGGCCCTCTGCACATCCTCGACCGTGATGGCCTGGTTGCTGCCGGGAGCCACGACGATCAGGTTCCGGCCCATCCGATCCACCATGATCAGCGCCACTCCCGTGGGACGACTCGGATCCTTGAGAAGGCTCTCTCGCGGCAGTCCAAGGAAGGCCAGATGGAGCCCGAGATGCTGGCCATGCGCATCCGCGCCGAGCTTCGCAAGGAAGGTGACCGTGGCGCCGGCTCGGAGCGCCGCGACCGCCTGGTTCGCGCCCTTGCCGCCCAGTGATTGATAGAAGTCTTGCCCCAGCACCGTCTCACCGGGCGACGGCAACCGGTCCACATTGACTGTGAAGTCCACGTTCGCGGAACCGATGACCATCACCTTCGGCATAGGCGGTCCTGAACGAGGGCGAGAGCACGAGCGCCATCCACCTGGACAGCCGCCTGGAGATTGGACGAACTCTTGCCGGAGCCTCCCGGCGATCGGCGATCGGCCACGGTCACGCCTCTGGTGACTGAGCCTTCCGTGTCCACTTCCAGATGAAGAGGGGCCAGCTTGACCAGGGTCGGGTCAATGGCGACGGCCACGGCCAGCGGATCGTGCAGCGGAAAGAGCGCCGCCGCTTCGGTTTCCTCCGCAAAGGCCAGCGCGATGGCCGTCGCGTCCCCCAGAAATCGTGTCACCGGATCGGTGGTCTCGGCGGTGAGTCGACGAATCGCGTACGGCGAGCGCACCGCCCATGCTGATCACGGCTCGGAGCGTGCGAATCGGCGAGGGTTCCCTTGCTAGGGCCGTCGCGAGATTCGTCAGCGGACCCAGCGTGATCAGGGTCAGCTCGTGTGGATAGCGATGCAGGCACTCGTTCCAGACACCCTGCGCCGTCGGCAAGGTGCGAGGCAGGGTGGGCTGCTGGTACCGGAGACTCCCATCTGCGTTGCGGACGCCGTCCAGTTCGCCCAGACCGTCAGTTCCGTGAAAATGAACGGCAGTCTCCAACGGCCTGAGGAGGGGGCGGCTGGCCCCTTGCCCGATCAGCAGGCTCGGCGGGGGTCTGACCAGACTGAGCACCCTGAATAGATTGCGGGTGGCCTGCTCCACCGGCACGTTCCCGCAGACCGTGGTGATCGCCACGACCTCCAGTTCCGGCGAGCGCAGGGCCAGGAGGATCGCCAGCGCGTCGTCCACTCCCGGATCGGTATCAATGATGACCCGAGTCAATTTCCCCATTTTTCATTTTTAATTCGAGGGTGGGTGGAAAGATTCCTGGAACCTTTTCCGACCCAGGTGGTGGCGCACTCAGAGCATGCCGCGGGTCAGGAGCCGGAAGACCAGCGTATCGAACTCCCTAAAGTAATATTCAGGGTTGAGAGTCGGCCCTTCAGTGACTTGGTAAGTACCACCGTGAAGGGACCACTGGCCCGATTCGGTTCTCTGACGGACTTCCAGCGCAGGGAGCAGGTAGCCTGTCTGAGATGTCCTCACCAGCAACACGATCGCCCACTTGCGTCCCGAGGCGGCGAAGTCGTCCACGATCTCTTTGGAAAGGCGCCAACTCCCCTGGGCGCCGGTTGCAGCCAGCGCGTGTAGGAGCGCATTGACGCTGCCAGCCAGATGAGAGGTCCACTCTCGGGTGCGGCCAGGCTTGACCCACGGCGTCAGAGAAAAGTCCGCGATCTCGGCCCGCTGCTTCAGCCGCTGCACGAACTCAGTGAGAATAGGATCGGTGACGATTGGATCGGGCATGGCACCAAACTTTAGCCTACTCTGGCCCAATCTGGCCAATTCTGTCAATGAATTGGGCTAGAAAACTATTTTTGTTGGTGCGCTGTGGAGTGAGCTGGCGTGTGGTGGCCTTGAGCACAGAATGACCACGGCGACTCATTTCAGAAGTTGAAGCCGAAGGTCATCAAAGTATGTGATCGCGTCGGACTTCGTCCAAAGCCCAACCTGCCCCTGAGTGAATGCTTTGTCGCAGAGGTCGAACACCCTCTTCTCGTCATAGAACACTTCGATCCGACATCCTCGATTGTTAACCCGCAGCGTGTGCCAGTGCCTCACATCAATCGTCTGGTCAAAATTATTGAGCATGTGGCGTACCCCTTTGACCACACGATAGATCCGAATATTTTGCTCCAAGGGGTTAGCTCGTGTGAGGTAATAGTTCCGGTCATCGGCAGCGCGCCAGATCAGCCCCCCTCCCATGTCGGCTTTTCCCTCAATCGGGAGGAAAGACACCTGCACATCCACATCGGCCCCAACCGTCCCTTTGAACAAGAGCACCTTGTAGGCATGCTCCGCCCCTTTTCCCATGAGTTGACCAAGCACGTGAGGGGGGCTTGGTGCATTGCTTGCCTGAACAACTTTCCACTCGCCAGCGGGTCGCCCGTCAAACAACGTCCCAACAACAAAGCCGCCAGGCAGTGTGCCAGGCGCATCGGTGTCAAACGTCCAGAGGCGGGACTGCTCATCCGGCGCAGCCTCTGGGGTGACCGGACTCAATGTTCCCCAACCCGTCAGGGCTAGGACAATGAGCAGCCGAATTCTCCATGGGTGAGCAAGTGTGGTCCTCATGTGCGTGCAATGCCCCGCGCATTAAGCACGGCGGTGAGGTCTCCGGGGTCAACCGGCACATGCTCCACCGGGAGCGGGCACTGAACGACCGTGATGATCATGCGGCGGTCCTGACTGGTGTTAAGGTAGCCATGGGGCACGTCCGCAGGCACAAGCACGGTCTCGCCGGCCTTGATTGAGGAGTGCTCTTCGCCAACAACGATCACCCCTTCGCCTTCCCAGCAGAAGACAACCTCATCCGCAACCGGATGCCGATGCAGACTGTTTTGTTGACCCGGTTCGAAGCAGTAGATGTTGCAGTGGAGATGCGCGGACTGCCACACCCGCCGCCGCACAAACCCGCGTGGTGAAAACTCCTGGATTGTTTCTAGACTCTTCCTTTCCATAATCCGCATTCTCCTTGGTATGTCGTTGCGCTCTG
>MNDM01000057.1 GCA_001914955.1 Nitrospirae bacterium 13_2_20CM_2_62_8
GTATTCATGCGGGTCACATCAACGTCTATCACTCTCAATCTTGAATAGGCGTAATTGTGTCTAAGGGCCTTGCCAAGGCGAGGGCCGCGGGTTCAAATCCCGTTTCCCGCTCTATACCAACCTTCGGTTGATCCGCTCACTTCGATCAAATGTGAGCGGATAGTTACTTGGCCTCCAGTAGGCTCAGATTCCCCTCGCTTCGTGTGATCCGCCGCGTTCGATCGCTCGACCCAGAGGCTCTCGACGGGTCAACTCGCGGCGGAGAGGTTTTTCGCCTCCAGTGGGCTCAAATTCCCCACACTTCGTATGAGGGGTTTGCCCTCCCAGGGTTCCTCACCACGTGAGAATTCTCCTCTCGCCTCACAATCGCCTGACCGCACGGAGCCCCGCGAGCAGGTCATCCGCCTGACGCAGGTCCTCGGATGAGAGCGGGGCCTGTCCAAACCGGACCCGGCAATACAGCTCGGTCAGCGGCCCGACGAACCGATCAGCAGCCGGCCATTCCCGGTTGACCAGTCGGGCGAATTCCAGCGGCGCCGCGCCGGCGGCCTTGCTGACGCCGCGCGATTCGAGGAGGTGCAGCATCTGGTCATACAATCGCACGGCTGCGGCCTGCCAGGGAGTATGGAGCATGAGGCGCCGTCGTCCGTTCCAAAGTCTCCCCCGCATCCGCGCGATCGCGATGAGCCCGACCAACCCCAGGCATCCGACCAGCGTCCCGACAAGAAGCCACTCGGAAGCACTCCGCAGTTCGGCGAGGCGTGTCCGGGCGGTCGCGGCCCAACGAAGGGCCGTGGCCAGCCATCCCGCCACCTGCACACGCACGGTGTCGCCGCGCTCCCGGATGTCCTGGGCGATCGCCAACTGGTCGCGGAAGCTATAGAGGATCACGAGGCGATCCCATTTCAAACGGATCGAATCCACGACACTCCCGAGCCGGGACCAAAGTGGGTTCGAACCGGCTGCCGGCACGCTGGGGGTCGGGTCGAAGGTGATCCATCCGGAGCGCGGGAATAGCACTTCAACCCAGGCATGGGCATCCCGTTGCCGGACCGTATAATAATTGCCGAAGTCGTTCCACTCCCCGTGAAGAAAGCCGGTGACCAGGCGAGCCGGAATGCCTAAGACCCGGAGCATGACCACCATGGCCGTCGCATAATGTTCGCAGTAACCGGACTTGCGCGTGAACAGAAAATCGTCGACAGGGCTCACAGACACGGCCGTCCCCACGTCGAGGCTGTATCGGTAAGTTTCTCGAAGGTGCCGTTCGACGGCAACGGCCATCTCGTAGGGAGTCGTTGCCTGGCGCACGACCCCCCGGGCCAGGTCCGCGACTGACTGGCTGACCTCCGGCAGTTGAAGATACTGCTTTCGGACGTGAGCCGGATACGTGAAGGCCGTCCCTGTTCGTTCCTGTTCGTGCAGACGAGTCGCCGTGGAATAGGCGCTGTACTGAAATCGCGCGTTGGGGTGATACGGCATATACAAGTCACCCATCCCGTCCACCAAGACGAACAAGAAGAAGCCCTTGATCGACTCCACAAAAGGCACGCCGAACAGGACCGTCGTATCGAGGGCTTCGACAAGAATTTCTTGGCGGAGGCCCGGTTGCCCCGTGGCCGACGCTTCCGGGGCGACAACTTTGATGACGCCCCCCTCGGACTGTCCCAGCACCCGTCGACGGGCCAGGCTGTTGGTCCAGGAACGCCCGTTGTAAATGTTGTAGGCTGCGCCCCGAAAGTACAGGCCTTCCGTGAGGGGGCCATTGTGGTCGGGAAACTCAACCCGCATGACGACCGTTTCATCCAGTTTGATGGCGCCGATAATGCCCAAGTCCACCTTTTCGGAAAAGCCCGATGTCCGGACGAGTTCGGCCCGGTCCTTTTGGAAGAAGCCCGCCCCGATGCGCGGGATGATGAAGAAGATGGCCACCGTCAGGCCGAACGCCGCCACGGCAACCGCGTTCGTGGTCCAGAAAAACCGCCCTGTGATGGGTCCCGGGGTGCGAGCAGGGTCCACCGACCCGCGTACCGTGTGCAAGACCGCGCCCGCTTCCTCGGCTTCGTTTCTCAGGTGATACAGCAATAAGGTCCAGATTGCTGCCAGCAGATACGCCAGGAAGACCGCTCCATACCAGAGTTCGACCGTCAGCGCCGCGGCGGCCAGGATCTCCAACAGGCTGATGGCGTAGAGATGCAGGAAATCTTTGCGCTGCTGGAGGGTCAGGAGCTTGTTCACCATCAAGAGGATCAGGAAATGGATGCCCGCCGGCAGAAGATCCTGGGAGATCCAGAGGAGATCCACGCCAAACGCGATAAAGGCCGAAGCAAGCATGGCATTCCAGGCCCCGGGGGAGAGTCGGAAGACGAGCCAGTCTGCGTTCCACCCCGCACCCTGCATGAAGCTCAGCGCCAATGCCGCCGCTCCGAGTCCGACCAGCCCGATCGGCAGCTCACCGGTTGGGATCAGGCCGGTGAAACCAGACGCCGCTAACAGAATGGAGCTGATTCGAAATGCGCGCTCGAGGTTCATGGGAGGTCACCGGCTCGAAACACGCGGCTGACACCGCGGCACACGGCCGTGAGTCGGGAATCGGCCCAGGGCAGGACCAGGATGCTTAGCTCACCGGTGGCTGTCCGCTCTCCCAGCCTTAGAAGTGCCTCCGGCAACGGCGCGGCCTCCAGGACCGGATGACAGAGGGCCAGCGCACGAAAGATCTGGTAGAGGTGTGCCCTCCCCATCCCGTGGGGGATCGCCTGGGCTCCGATGACGGCGCGAATCGCGTACCCCCGCCCGTGGAAAAAGGAGGCCAGCGAGGCGGTCAGGACCAGCGCCTGTTCAAACACGCGTTCCCTGGCCGAAGGCGGCTCATCGGGGTTCTCCCAGAATTCAGGGGCGGCGGTGGGGAGGGCGATCGTGACCTGCCGCTGGTCCTCAGCCTCGGTTTCCCTGACCATCAGTCGGCCTTGTCGCGCCGAGGTTTTCCAGTGGATGGTTCGCGAATCGTCGCCAGCCTGATACCGTCGAAGGTTGTACAAGGCCGACCCTTGTCCCCGCCGGGGAGTGGCCATGTCGTGCCCCAAGGCCGTGAGCTCCTCCACGAGCATCTCAGGCAGCGGCTTGACCTCGGGGTAGACCACCAGGTCGGCTTCAAGCGGGACCGTCGCCGCTTTTACGAAGAGGCCGAACGGGAAGCGTGTCAGCAACTTGATCCCCTCGATCCGATACCGGCCCCGTCGCGTGATCAGCAGCGGGTATGATCGGAGCGTCGCGGCACGCGGTGCCAAGTGAAGGAGGTGAATGCCACGATCCACGGCGACCCCCGCCACCACGTCCATGACCCGAAGCGAAAACGTCGGCAAGCGCGGTTTCCGGTTGGTGACGGAGAGGGCGGCGGTCGTGGGGCAGTTGGCAAACACGTGCTCCGGGACCCGTCTCCGGATGCGGAGCTGCTTCAGACATTGCTCCGACAGGATGCCCGACATGACGATGAGGCTGAGCATCATCGCCAAGAGAAGATAGAGCAGATTATTGCCCGTATTGATGGCCGCGATGCCCACTGCGAAGCTGAGCAGGACGAACCGCGTGCCCTCGGAAGTCAGGCTAATGGATCGGTAGTGGTAGAGCCAACGGACAAATTCGCGGAGCTGTTCAATGCGCATCAGGCCTCTCTCCTTACGGCTCTTCCGGAAATCGTGTGGGTCATGTCGAGGCCGTCAGGGCGAGGCATTCCGCTCCGTGCAGGCTCGCCCCGACGGCTTCGATCGGGCTTCCTGGCTCAGGCCGAGGCTGGAAAGGCTGGGTGCGGGGGTGGTCGCCATAGCCGGACTAATGACGGGGGCGGCCAGGCTGATCCCCTATTGCGCGCGCCATCACCCCTTGCACTTGAAGGACAACGGGTGTCGCGGCTCCGCGTGCTCTCCTCTTAGCGGGCAGGAGGGCAGGCGGCCTCAGACTGCGCGCGTCATCACCCGTTGCAATCTGAAGAACAACGGGTACCCGGCACACCATCCACCTCATTTTCTCAGGGGCGGGCGGCTGGGCTGGCCTTCACTGCGCGCGTCCACCGAGCACTCCATCCGCCTAGGCCCGGAACTAATAAATCCTGAGTGCGCGGTGCGCGAGCACAACGGGCAGCCCTGCCGCCCGCCCCTCTTTCCTGTGTGCGCGACACGCGAGCACGTGACCACAATATCCTGGATCACTTGCTCGGCCTCGTCGAAGCGCGGCCCGCGAGAGCCTTGGCTCGCGCTGAGCATGACCCGGTGCGACAGGACGACAGGGGCCAAGTCTTTCAGATCATCGGGCAGGCAATAGTCGCGGCCTCGAACCAGGGCAAGCGCCTTCGCCGCCTTGTGCAGCGCCATCGCCCCGCGCGTGCTGACCCCGAGAGCCAGCAGGTCGCTCCGGCGGGTCTCGGACACGATGGCCAGCAGATAGTCCATCAAACTGTCGTCGAGCCGGACCTTCTCCACCTCATTCTGGAGGTCGAGCACCTCCTGCACCGAGACCACCGGCTGCAATTCGTCGGCGGGATGCAGAAACTTCGGCCGTTCCAGGACCTTCTTCTCCTCCGATGAGTCGGGATACCCGATCCGGATCCGCATCAAAAACCGGTCCAATTGCGACTCCGGCAGCGGAAAGGTGCCGTGGTACTCCACCGGATTCTGTGTGGCGATCACCATGAACGGCTGGGGAAGGATGCGGGTCTGGCTGTCCACCGACACCTGCGCATCGTTCATCGCCTCCAGGAGACAACTTTGAGTCTTCGGGGTGGTGCGGTTGATCTCATCCGCCAGCACGACGTTGGCAAAGATCGGCCCAGGCCTGAACTCGAAGGCCTGCTTCTGCTGATGGAAGATCGACACCCCGAGGATATCGGATGGCAGGAGGTCGCTGGTGAACTGGATGCGCTTGAATGAGCAATCTAGAGAACGGGCGAGGCTGTGGGCCAGGGTGGTTTTGCCCACCCCAGGGACGTCCTCGATCAACAGGTGCCCGCGGGCCAGCAGCGAGACGACGGTCAGTTCGATCGCCTGGGCTTTCCCCTTGATAACCCGCTCAATATTGGCCTGAATCGCCTGGATTTTCTTCATCCCGTCCATGGTCGGCAAGCTGGAATCCGCGCGCTGGGAATGGCGGTCTGGATGCCAGGAAAGTCTAGCAGACGACCTGCAGAGCGTCAATTTAAGCCGATTGAGACGCCTTCCAGACCTGCGGCCCCCGAGCAAAAAAACGATTGGCGATGGTCTTACGCGTCCACCCCGGAAGCAGGCCCCGGGCTGGGTCTACTTCCCTCCGGCACCAGAATCAGAAACCAGGGGGGTTCCTCTTGGGTCATGTCTTTGAAGAGGCGGGCGGTCTGGCTGGACGGCAATCCCGGGAAGACAGCTCCGCGACGGACCTCCACGTGCCGAAAGCGGTAGTGGCGAGGCTGACCGGCAGGGTCGCCCAGGACGCGGGGGATGTCTTGCCGCAGATTGGTCACATCCGACAGAACCACAGATCCCCCGACCGGCAGCGCGGCTAACCTGGCATGTATCGCTCCGAACACATCGGCGATGATCGAGGGTGTGAAGATCACATCCGGGGGCCGAAGGCGCGCATCCCCCAGAAGCTGGGACAGGAACTCCCAGAAGACCTCCGAATCCACCGCAGAGAGGACGCCCAGCTGCCCGCGCCTGGAGAGCAGGTCCAACAGGGCCAGCGGTCCCCGGACCTCGAATTTCCAGGGAGGAAACAGGAGCGCGCGTCCGGCATGCAGCACCTCCAAGGCCTCTTCACCCTCCACCCGGACCGCTCGAAATTGCCCTTTGGTCTTCCGGAGGTGCGCGTCGATGATCGATCGTGACACCCGCGTGGGTTCGTAGGCAAACGCGGGCGTCGCGGGGGCGTGGCAGGTGACGATCGTGTAGCAAGGCCGCAGGCCCTTGACCGTCTCCAGCTCGAACATGTCCTGATCGCCCCAGAACCGGAAGTGGAAGCCCGCGGACGGGAAGTGTCGGAGCCTCTCCAACCGGTCCTGGCCGACGTGCAAGCGGCCGCCGAGCGTCGAGCCAGGCCGAAGGCGCTCGACGCAGTGCAGCGTCAGGCCCTTGTCCCGCTGGTGGAGGCGGGGCAGGTACAGGTCCGCCAGCTCGGCCGCAAATGAAAGGTCGCCGGCGCCCAGGTCCAGCAGCGATGCCGCCTCCGCCACAAGCAGCAGATCAAAGGGATTGTCGCAGCCGCGGACAAACTGCTCGATCTGAGCGGGGGTAAACGTCGAACCAGAGTCGGCCGGGGCGCTCCTCCTCGCCAGCCCGAACAGGACGCAGAGAGCGCGCACGGCTTTGGTGGGGGACAGGCCGGTGAGCTGCCTGAGCGCGTCTCCGGGAAGAGCCTGCATCCGATCGGCGGTTCCCTCACAGAGCCCGCTGAGGAGCGCATCGCGCACAGAGGGTGGGAGCGAGGAGGCCCGAATGGCCTCGGCCAGCTGCTTCAGCGTGGCCTGGAGGTTCGACGGCCCGACCAAACGGCGTGAGAGGTTCCACGCCTCCTGGTTCGTTTCCCGGGACCGGTTCAGTCGACCTCTGAACTCGGCGACGAGTCGCGGGTCAAGACCCATGGAGCGGGGCGGTGCTCAAGACCGTCCGATACATCCCCTGCCAGAGGCCGTGCCATTTCTCCATGGCCAGCAGCGCAGCGGCGCGGATCTTCTCCCGTTGCTCATCCAGATCCGCATAGCCGGCCACGGCAGTCCGCAACCAGTCGCCATGGCGCAGCTCCTCGACCAGATGGGTCTCAAAAAACCGGATGTCTTCGAGGGAGAGGTCGGGGAACGTCAGCAGGCCGCTGTAGAGATAGCGGTACGTCAGGCCGGCGGTCGTTTCGATGCCGAAGGAGGCCCCGAGCGCCGATGCCAGATCGCCGCGCAGGAAGATCTCTCCGACGGTGTCGATGTACTCCTGCGCCTCCGGACAGAGCCGTTCCTGGGCGAGCGTGCCGCGATCGATCCCCAACCGATCGACCAGCACCAACATCTGAGCCGCATGCACCTGCTCCTGCACGCCCCCGCCATATTCCGAATAGAGCACCCGCATCAGTTCCAGGCCGATCGCTTCATCCTTGTCCGAGAGATTGTACAGCAGGCCGATCAGAATCTTCCGAAACCGGATCCCGAAGGTATACCACTGCCTGATAAAACGCCTCAGTTGCTCTCGGGTCACGCCCCGTTGAAAGACCTCAAAAAACGGGTTCGTGTGGACCGGGTGGGCCTGCAGCTCGCGGTCCAACGCATCGAGAAATTGCAGGCTGGAGAGTCTGGTCGAGCTGCCTGGCATCGGATGGCCGGGGGGCGTTGCACGCCACCATCTGAAGGATCACGTGCAGGATAGCCCCTGCCTCTTCACTCCGTCAAGATCGCGGACTTGCTGTGAGGCAAAGGCTGTGTTAGGTAAACGGCATGGCGTACCGCCGCCTGTGCATCCGCCTCCGACAAGCTGTTCCGCCCCCCTCTCGCTTACGTGTCGTGGGCGCGCTGGTCAGCCTGCTGCTGGTCAACCCGCTTGGGGCCCTGCCGGCCGACAGCCAAGCTCCGCCGGTCGAGATCCCGGCTGCTCAGACGTTTCAGGAAGGGCAGGTGGTTGAAGTCAGGACCGGTCGTCCGATCCCCTTCGAAAATTGGATCGCCGACCTGGCCTCGCGGGACGTCATCTATCTGGGAGAGGAACACCGGAATCGGTCGCATGTCGAGGCCGCGCTCAAGATCCTTCAGGCCCTCCTGGCGCGAGGCCGGCAGCCGGTCTTGGGCCTGGAGATGTTCGGCTGGGATGGGCAGGCAGGCCTGGATCGTTATCTCTCTGACCGAGGCGCGGCTCGGGACCACTTCCTCCAGGAGTCTCGCTGGGAACAGAATTGGGGCGGCGCCTACGACGACTACGAACCGCTGATCAGCTTTGCCCGAGACCGACACATCCCGGTGCTCGCCCTCAACCCGCCCAGGGCATTAGTGAGACGGGTCGCCTCGCAGGGGCTGGCCCTCGCCCTCGCCGACCCTGAAATGAATCGATGGGGCATGCGCGATGAACCCCGTTCAGACGAACCGGCCTATCACGAGATCATTCTCAAACAGCTCCGTCTCTGCCACGCAGGGCTCTCGGACGACGCCTATCAACGCATGTACGAAGCTTCCGTTTTTCGCGACGAAGGGATGGCTAAGACCATCACCGATTACCTGCGCCGGACGCAGGATCAAGCGGGTGCACCAGCAGGTCCCATCGTCAGCTATACCGGCGGTGGTCACATCCAATACCAGTTGCCGGTCCCCAACCGTGTCCTGCGAAAGAGAGCCGTTCCGGTCAGCCACGCCACCATCTACCTGGCCGCGTACGAGCCCGGCCGGGCGGAGGAGATCCGAGAGCTCATTCGAGACTCTATTGCGGACTACGTCTGGCTGACGCCCCTCGGCGCCCACGGCTTCCCACGACGGTGCGGGTAACGTGGGCATTACACAACCCTTTTGCGACGGGACTCATTCCTGCGTCTGACCATTCCCTCATCTGAACGCCCACCACCCCGTCAAGGCGAGTCGAAGGTCCAGATTGCGGAGAAGATCAGCATGTGCTGGGCGGAGGTCAGCCCGATGACGCCCGGGCTCACCTCGCCGCCCTTGAAAAATCCTCCGCCCGCTCCGGTGGACTCATCATAGCGATGCTCCAGGCGGAGAATGGTGTTTGTCCAGCCGTAGGGAATCCGGTAGCCCAGCGTGGTCGTCATGGCTTTGACGAGCTGCTCAAACCCCGTCAGGCGTCCGTTCCGGTCCCAGTAAAACTCCGGTCGGATCGCCACGCTCCAGGGTCCGCTGAAGTTCCACTGCACA